>JANQEH010000007.1 GCA_028278455.1 bacterium | reverse complement strand
CAACTGCGCTGATGTGATCAGACATGGAGCTGACGGTGTCTCACTCGTTTCAGCGATATGTTCAGCACCGGATCCCGAAAAGGCTGCAGCAGAACTATTTGACATTATAAAACGGGCAAAACAAAAATGAACTTGAAAGATATTGGGGAGTTCGGTTTTATAAACCGTATCAGCCGGGGTTGTATTGTACGGGAAAAGGGAGTAATAAAAGGGATCGGGGACGACTGTGCAGTTTATTCTACCGGATCAGGCCAGGTAAATCTGGTTACGACTGACCTTTTGATCGAAAGCGTACATTTTCTCAGAGACGCTACATCAGGTTTTAATCTCGGCTTCAAGGCTCTAGCAGTAAATTTCAGCGATATAGCTGCAATGGGAGGAGCAGCCTCTGACGCTTTTATAAGTATTGGTATCCCTCAGGATTGCTCACTCGAATTTCTCGAGGATATATATGCTGGTATGAAAATACTTGCCTCCCGTTATAACGTAAATCTTCTCGGAGGAGACACTACCAGTTCGAAAAACGACCTTGTGCTGAGCATCACTGTTACAGGTAAGGCAGAAAAGGACAAAATATTGTACAGGGATGGTGCAAAACCGGGAGATATTATATTTACTACCGGTTCATTAGGAGACAGCAGGGCGGGTCTGCATATAATAAAGAATAATATTGAATCGGAACTTCCTGAATTCACGTTTCTGAAAAATGCTCACTTGCTCCCAGTCGTTTATCTCAATGAAGGAAGGTTCTTTGCCGACACAGGTCATGTTACTTCTATGATTGATATCAGCGACGGACTCAGCTCCGATCTAAGTCATATTGTTAAAGCCAGCGGTACAGGAGCAAGGATTTATGCGGATAAACTCCCGATATCCCCTGCTCTCAAGAAATTCAGCTCACTTTATAGTTTCAACTCCACTGACTATGCCCTGATGGGAGGAGAAGACTATACATTGTTATTCACAGTATCCCCCGAGCAGACCAGAGAAGTTACTGAAGCTTTCGGTGAGGGTTTTCACAAAGAAATATATCCAATCGGTGATATTACTGATTCTGGAAAGATCGAATTGGTTTCGGGCAGCGGTAAAACCAGCGAACTAAAGCCTTCCGGATGGGACCATTTTAAATATATATAATTACGTTATATGACACATTATACCCGCACTGTTCTATGTATAGCAGGTTTTGATACTTCCGGCAACGCGGGGATTTTGGCTGATTCCAGAACGGTTAATTCACTGGGTCTATTCTGCAGCGGCATTATAACCGTTTTAACAGACCAAACCCGGGAAAGATTTTATTCTTCAAGTCCGGTTGATCCCGGTTTGATAAAAGAACAGCTTGAACACCTCCTTCGTGGAGAGAATATACACTCAATAAAAATCGGGATGCTTTATTCTTCCGGAATCATTAAAACTTTAGCTGACATTTTAAAGCAGTATAAACCGCAAAATATTGTACTTGATCCCGTTATTATGTCTTCATCAGGAGGTGAGCTTATCGAGCCTGAATCTATTGACCTGCTTGTTGAAGAGTTAATTCCCCTTGTTAATATTATCACTCCGAATATCCCCGAAGCTGAAAAATTAACCGGAATGAAAATTGATACCGTCGACCGAATGATCGATGCCGGGATGCAGATTTCGGACCTGGGATCTATGAGTGTAATGGTCAAGGGGGGGCATCTCAATAAGAATTCCACTGACATTTTAGTTACCGGGAATGAACAAGCAAAGATCTCCGGAGAATTCATACCCGGTCCGGAAATACGCGGAACCGGATGTGTATTGTCATCTGCGATCGCTTCATACCTTGCGATGGGCTTTGATACGAAAGAAGCTGTAATCCTGAGTAAACGGTTTCTTGAAAATGCAAGAAGAGAACCGGTCTATGATGAAGCGGGAAATACCTATTTAGATATGTCCCAGGCAGGATCAGACTGATCCATCCATAATTTCATTAATGTAATCCTTTAATTTTGTTCCACAGATACCGTATCTTTTGAGCTGGCTTATATGCCCGAACCCCCTCCCTGACCATTTTTTTCCAGTCCACAGATGTTTGATAGAAGAAATATCTATCGGATACCTGATAGTTATAACTTTAAGACGTACTGCCGTCTTGTATTTTTTTAAGATCTGTTCTTTAAACACTGAAGCATCTTCATTATCCTCAGGACATCCAGTATACTTCCACACTTCCGAATTATCTTTAACAAAGAATTTTCTGTATTCTTTCCCCTTTATAATTTTGTCAACTATACAATAGCCGCTAATTGTGTTCAGATTGCCTGTGGAAATGATCAGGATTCTATCTCCTATTCTCAGAGTATAATCTCCCGCCTTTCCGAATTCGGGATTCTCACGGAATTCCCATCTTTTGGTTCCGGCCAGGATCTGTTGAGCGTATTCTTCAATAATTGAAAGAAAAAACAATTCAGACATGTCTATCTGGATTTTTCCACTACTACTTTGACCTTATTTTTCATAGAAGAAGCCTTATCCAGTCTTTCATCTATCTTGATCAGAGTAGAAATCCGCTTACAGTCCATTTCCTTAAGAGCCTGATGGCATTGTTTCACTACTGCAATGATCTCATCCAGGTCACCCTCGACGTTCGTACCCATTGAGTGGAGCTCATTTTTTAAACCGCTTTTATCGATTATTCTGGTTACTTCAGCTACATAATCCGATAGTGAAGTTCCTTCACCAATCGGTACTATTGTCAATTCAGCTATCATAGTTTAATCCTCCATTTGATCAAATATAACCGAAATTTGTTAAGAAAATTTCGTGGAATATGCAATTTTAGCATCAATACCTGTGTACGAAATTCTTTTAGAGATTTCCCGGCTTGTCCCTTTCATCTGTGCGGAACCGGGGCTTCGCTTGAAATAACAAATATGTTGCCGTCATTTCGACCGGAGTTCTGAGCCTGTGAAAAACATATTAGAGAAATCTCACTGTCGGAATTGTATTTCTGATATTCTGACAGAAGTCTGTTTTAACTTAATAAAAAAAGGGCTGTGCATAAATGCAAGCCCTTTTTCAATACTCTGTGAGTAAAATATGTCGTTTTATTCTGCTTATGATGATAATAGAACATTCAGGATAATACTGAAAATCATATCCGAGTCCTCACCATAATAATCATCCTGAGTAACGACAACCACCATATCCTGATCGGGAATAACAATTATATACTGGCCTCCCCATCCGCCTGCAAGGTATGCCCAGAGATGACCCGTTGTAAACGATCCGATCCACCATTGATAGCCGTACCCTTTCGCGAAATTCTCAAGTTCGTTATCCGGTGATATTTCAAGGAAAAGTGTTCTTGAATCTTCGATCCAACCTGAAGATATTACCTGTTCACCATTCCATGATCCATCCTGGAGATACAACTGGCCGATCTTTGCCATATCTCGCGGCCTCAAATACAGGCCTCCGCCTGCAAACGCCACTTCCTGAGCGTTCCTGCAAGGTGTCCAGAAGTAATCAGTTATACCCATTGGTCTGAAAAGGTATTCCTCCGAGAAGTCGGATACGCTCATTCCCGAAGATCTTTTAACTATTTCACCGAGAAGGACAGTTGTACCGCTGTTATACCAGAATGAAGCTCCCGGATTTGAAACAAGCGAATTACTCAGTACGAATTTCAGGGGATCCTGACTCAAGAACATTCTATGTTCATCGTTTGCGGGATTATAATAGGGACTGTCATCATACCAGGGGATCCCGGAAGTCATTGTCAGCATGTGTTCCAAAGTGATCTGATCCTTTGCCGGATTGCTCAGATTAGAATATTCGGGAAAATAAGAAAACACTGTCTTATTTATATTATCGATGAAGCCAAAATCAATTGCAATACCAACAAGCGCTGATGTCAGACTTTTTGTTACTGAGGCCATAAAATGAGTTGTATTGCTGTCAAAGGCCTTATTGGTAAAAGTGTATCCGCTTTGTGTTAGGAACTGGTCTTCAAGTTCAAATCCCCTTCCATCAAAATACTCTTCGAAAACCAGCCTGTTGTTCTTGATAATAAGGATACTGTTAACATGATGATCATTCCGCTCACCGAGACTCTCCATCAGGCTGACCATAGGCGCATCATGCATATTGACATCAGACATAGTTGCTGTCTGCCACCCGTCATTCTGCTGGGCCGGTTTTGCATATTGATAGACAATTTCATTAACCGGATCGACACTGGTGTCACTGCAGAATGTCAAACCAAGGGAAGTTATCAGAAATAAAATCAGGATGACCGGTCTACAATAGATTCTAATCACAATTCCTCCATTAGTTATTAGTTAGTTTTAAACATTTGCTCCGTTCTAATAACACATAAAAAGAGGAAAAGGGTGAAAGCGAGGAAGATTTTTGACAATCTCTATTATATTAATCAATACATTTTCTCAATCTAAGGTTATTTGGCTATTCATATTTTAAAGTATTTACCGGATTGACATTTACTGTCTTGATAGTCTTCAGGATTACAGTCATCAGTCCGATCAGAAGTGCTGATAGACCGGATAAAATAAAATACAAGGGATTCATACCGATATGATAAGCATAATTTTCAAATATTCTATTTACAGCCCAATAAGCCAGCGGCCAGGCGATTATGTTTGACATTAAGATCCATGAAAGAAGATTCCTGTTCAGCATAATTAACAATTGAACAGATGACGCCCCCAGAGCTTTCCTGATACCGATCTCTCTGGTGCGTTGTTGGGAAGTAAAAGAGATCATTCCGAATAGTCCCAGTGATGCTATAAATATCAGCATAAAAGTTAAGTAACCGGCAAGACTTATCATTCTTTCTTCCATCCGGTAACTGTATGAAATCAGATCATTAAAAAAATAGAATTCGGTGCTTTTATCCGGATCGAATTTTTCAAACACATTGTTAATTATATCCATTGCTTCATTACTGCTTTCAGGATCTACCCTGATGAATATGTGATGTCTCCATTGGTCATCTCCAATAGCGATTACAAACGGAGCAATCTCATTCCGCAGCGGCTGAAAATTGAAGTCCTTAACAACTCCGATAATCCTCCCCCCATTGCCGAAGACAGAGAGCCTTTTACCAATAGGATCGTTTAATCCAATAATTTTCACAGCGCTTTCGTTAATAATATAAGCTTCGGTTCTATCTGTAGAGTATTGTTCCGAGAAATCTCTTCCTTCTATAATTTTCATTTTAAATGTTTTGATATAGTCAAAATCAACATACTGGAAATTAAATGTGATCTTCTTCTCGGGATCTTTTCCATCCCAATCTACGGCCCACACATTCGATCCGACATAAGCCGGACTCTCGCTTCCCCAGGAAACTCTCTGGATTTCCGGGTACTTCATCAAATCTTCTTTAATACTCTGATAATGTGAACTTCGGTTTCCCGAAAGTTGTGACCATACTATATTATCTTTATTATAACCCAGATCTGCGTTCTTCATGTATTCAAGCTGACTATATAAAATAGTTGAACCGATGAACAAAAAAATTACTACAACAAACTGAAATGTAACCAGTATTTTTCTTAATATTGGTCTTCCGCCCGAACCAAATGAAGAATTTTTTAACGTGATTGCCGGCATCAAAGACGACATAATGAATGAAGGGTAACTTCCGGAGACAAAGCCGGTTAGAAGCAGAATGAGTAAGATGCCGATTGATCCAGGCAAAACCTCTATGTCCTGAAAATAAAAAGTGTATAATCCGGAGTTATTAATTATCAATTGGAGTACCTTTACAAACGCTAATCCCAGTACGAATGCCGCAAGTGTTAATATCGCCGTCTCTCCCATGAACTGCTTGATTATATCGCTCTTATTAGCACCCACAACCTTTCTGAGACCGATCTCTTTCGTTCTCAATGCTGAACCTGCAACTGTCAGATTAGTGTAATTAACACAGGCAATAAGTAATATCGTCAGGCTTATCATTGAAAAGATTATTAATCCGTAGAAACTCTCATTTCCTGAAAGGCCATATAGATTCATTTCAGCTACTGGCTGCAAATGCATGATTCTATCAATATTGTTCTGTTTTAACAGTGATGTGATTTTTTTCCCGGCTTCTATGAATGATACTCCCTCCTTCAGTAAAACGAAAGTTGCAAGAGAATTTCCTCCCCAGTCAAATTCATCAACATCTTCAGGATATCCAATAAGAGCAAACGGAGCAATGGCATTCACTTTGAAATGAGTGTTTCTTGGAATATCTTTCATAATCCCTCTAACTGTCAGGGATAACTGGTTCTCTACCAATAATGTCTTTCCAAGTGGATCCTCATCCCCAAAGCAGGTTTGGGCGAATTCACTTGTAAGTATAATAGAGAGTGGATCGGAAAACGCCAGAGACGGATCACCACTAATTAAATGGAAAGAAAAAATATCAAAAAATTCCGGATCTGCCAATCCTGTATAAATATTGAAGGATTTCTCACCATATCGAATAGAAACCGGCCTCTCGGTGTATCTCACAGAAAAAGATACTTCAGGACAATGCTCGATTATGAAATTCCGGAGAGGATAATGTGAATGAGTTGTATATACTGTAGGACTGTTAGCAAAATGCGACTCTTCATAAATTCTGAAAATTCTATCTCCTTTCTCATGAAATCTATCGAAACTCCATTCAAAATATACGATAAAGAAACTGATAATACTGCATGCAATTCCCAAGGATAGTCCTGTGATCCCTATAAACGAATTCAGTTTGTTTCTCTGTAGATGTCTAAATGCTGTCTTCAGGTAGTTCCTTCCCATGATAAAATTCTTGCTAATTAAAAAACTCAAGTAATATCTGGCTGACAATAAGGTCTGCAGCCAATACCATATCCCGGCATGGAATCTGCCTTTATTATTAAGAAGCGACTGATAATTCTCATTAAAATTATCAATACTTGAAAATGTATCTTCATAGTACGACATTCTTCTCAGAAACCATTCGGCTATTACCGGAGGATTTTTTTCTATATTTTTCATGTTACACTTCGTCCATTGTTGATGGCAGTCCTTCTATGTCTTTCCAGATAGAAGTATGCAGTTCACGTGTTTTGTGAAGGGCTTTAATACCTTCGCCCGACAACGAAAAAAAGACTTTTCTTTTACCTCCTTTTTCAGGAGTAGGATCACCTTTCCTGGATTCCACCATACCTTTTTTCAGCAGGTAATCCAGGGAATTATACAACGCTCCATATACAACATTCTTACCTGTCATCTTCATGAATTCGTCCCTGATTGTTACAGGATAAGCATCATCTTTCAGTTTCCAAATTGCAAGCAGAAGCGCTTCTTCATTTAAAGTTAAATATTTCATTTACATTTCCAGTTTATAAAAACTATAAAATAGTTAATTAATATTAACGATTTTATAGTGAAAATGTTTCAGGAGAAAAAATAATTCTATCCGGTAGGTTTAAGATAATTTAATAATCAGATTATTACAGTACGTGATATAACCAGTAAAATGTTCAATAATATATTACTCACACCTAATAGAATCGACCGGATTTGATCTAACGGCCTGGATTGTCCGGGAGCTGACCGTGACAGTTGCTACAATCAGACCTATTATACCGGCAAGTACAAATGTATCTATATCAATAGTCGTTCTATAGGCAAAATCTTGAAGCCAGCGATTCATTGACATCCAACCTATGGGCCATGCAATAATATTTGCAATTAGAATCCATTTAATGATGTCTTTAAATAACAGTTTTATTAAGCCGGCTCGAGAGGAACCGAGGACTTTTCTTATACCGATTTCTTTGAATCTTTGCTCAGTCATGAAAGATGTAAGCCCAAACAAACCTAAACAGGAAATAAAGACTGCCAATAATGAAAGATAGCGAGATACTCTGCAAAAGCGTTCCTCTCCGGAATATAGACTTGCCACCTGTTCTTCGAGAAATTTATAGTCGAGTGGATATCCTGTCTTAAAGCTATCATAGGTATCCTTAATATGACTCAAGGCTGCTGTTGAATTTTCAGTATTTACTTCCACAAAAACTGTGGTAAATGTTAACCATTGTCTATTTACCCGCATAAGTAGTGGTTCTATTTTATCATGGAGGGATTTAAAATGAAAATCTTTTACAATCCCGATTATTCTCCCCTCTATATCCCATACCGAGAATCTTCTGTCGATTGCATTTTCAATTCCTATTAGGACTGCACCAGTTTCATTGACTATATAAGCCGATGCGCTGTCAGTAATAATATCTCGGGAAAAACCACGTCCTTTAATTACCTCGAGATTCAATGTACTCAGATAATCATAATCGACTGATATTTGTTTCCAACTCACTTTAAAATCCTCATCTTTGCCTTCCCAGTCTACCCCAGTTGTACCCCAATTAAGATTTACAGGTGCAGCAGATGAGGCCGCAACATTTATAATATTCGAGTGCTTGAGCAATTCAGATTTCAGTGCAGCATAACGTTTACTCAATCCTCCTCGCATTTTAAAATAAATAATATTCTCCTTTTTCAGTCCTATATCTTTATTCTGCATATATGAAAGCTGATCGTTTACTACGAACATCCCGATCATCAATACCAGTGAAAGGGTAAACTGCGCTGTTACAAGTATTTGTCTGAAAAATCCATCTTTAATTCCTAAATGTAATGTGCCTTTCAGCGTTTTAACAGGTTGAATTGTCGATAAGAATAAGGATGGATAGCTTCCGGAAGTAACACCAGTAAATAGTGTTATTAAGACTATTCCAATAAGTATATTTGGATCTTTAAAATGGCTTATACTTAAACCTATCTCTGTAATGGAATTAAATTCTTTAAGGAATAGTGTTATTATCATGAAAGCAAATCCCAGAGCAAGGATACTGATAAAAAATGACTCACCCAAAAATTGTCTGATTATTTGGTTTTTCCTTGCACCTGATACCTTCCGAATACCGATTTCTCTTGACCTTAAGGTCGCTTGTGCTGTTGACAGATTCATAAAATTTATGCATGCGATCAGAAGTACTATTACAGCAACAACTGAAAAAATGTAAACATATATTTCTGTATCTTCACTCGGACCGTTAATATCACCTGCAAAATTTGATTTCAAGTGGATTTTTGATAAAGCTTGTAACATGATAGTCACATTTGTACTAT
>JANQEH010000034.1 GCA_028278455.1 bacterium | reverse complement strand
GTCCGGCTTCTGCTTTCAGATACATTACTCGTATCTGAGAGAATTGGTTGGATCGGTGTGCGCTGCCTTTATAGACTGAAAGCTGACCGTAACTATAGCGATTGCTGTAGCGAGCAAACCAGATAATATAAATATCCATAAATCGATATTTATCCTGCTTGCATAATTTTCCAGCCATCTGTTCATAACTATCCATGATACAGGCCAGGCGATAAGATTGGAAACAAGTACAAGATAAATGAATTCTTTTGAGATAAGGATTATTATACCGGAAACGGTTGCTCCAAGAGTCTTCCTGATCCCAATTTCCTTGGTTTTCTGTTGAGCCATGAATGCAGCAAGTCCGAATAAACCGAGGCATGATATCACAATTGCTATATAGGTAAAATAGTTGAAGATTGTACCTGTTCGCTTGTCGGAGTTATATAACCTGTCCACCGCCTCATCGAGGAAATCATATACAAGAGGATATTCCTGGTTAAAACTGTTGTATATTTTTTCTATAGAGTGTAGAGTACTGCTTAAATTATCCGGTTTGATCTTTATAAATACATATGAGTTCCTTCCGGGATCTATCCTCAGGCAGAGAGGCTCAATCTCCTTATGCAAAGACTTGAAATGAAAATCTTCTACAATCCCGACTACCATTCCCTCGATATTCCATAAAATAAAGCTTTTACCGACAGGATCATCCAGTCCCATCCTTTCTATGGCAGTTTCATTTAGGATGAACGACTGGGTTGCGCCGTCGGTTGTGAACTCCTTCGAGAAATCTCTACCTTCCTTTATCTTCATATTGAAAGTACTTATGTAATCAAAATCGACTGTGAACTGATGAATCAGAAAACTGACATCGGGATCTTTACCCTCCCATCTAAAGGCACTGGTTGAATGTACTGTGTATGTAGGAATATCCGAAGAAGCCGTGACCGCTGTAATATTCGAATTTTTTAATAGTTCCTGTTTAAATGCTTCGAATTGAGTTCGGATATTTGAACGGTTTCGGAAATACACTATCTGGCCTTTTTCATACCCGAGATCCTTTTCCGTCATAAAGTTGAGCTGCTTATAGACTATCAGTGTGCCTATTATCAAGATTATTGATAACGAAAACTGGGTAATTACCAGGACCTGTCTGAATATGGATCTGCCTGATCTCCTGCTTGATGTCATTGCAGAGCCTTTTATCGAGTCGACTGGTTTGAATGAAGACTGAATGAGGGCCGGATAACTTCCTGAGAATAATCCTGTGATTAGCGCAATTATAAACAGTCCGATAAATAACAATGGATTTTTCATTAATTCAAAAGAAAGTGCCTTCCCGGAAATGTCATTAAATACAGGTAAGAAAAGATATACCAGTACTATAGCGACACACATTGAGATAATCGTTAATATGATTGACTCTCCGTAGAACTGGGTAATAACATTGATCTTCCGGGCTCCGACTACTTTCCTCATCCCCACCTCTTTAGCTCTTTTTATAGACCTTGCAGTGCTTAAATTCATAAAATTTATGCAAGCTATTAGAAGGACAAATACTGCTATTATGGAGAATACATATACATACAATGCAGTAGTCTCTGTTGCCCCGTAAATATCTATGGCATAATCAGAATGCAGATGAATATCTAATACCGGCTGCATAATTAACATAGTCCCTGTTCTTTCATTGTGCTTCTTCAGGTATTCGTAGACTTTGTCGGATATAGCCTCATGGGATGTACCTTTCTGCAGCTGCACAAAAGTCTGGTAATTGTTTGTCCACCATGTCTGTGCCCATCCTTCTTTTTTTATTATGGATTCAAACTGGATCATGAAATCGAACTTGATAAATGAATTCCGAGGCGGATCCTTCAGGATCCCTCCTACCTTCAGATTGTTCCATGTGTTATAAACAATAGTCTTCCCAATAGGATCCTCATCGCCAAAGTATCTTTTGGCTGTCGTTTCGGTAACTAATACAGCATTTGGATCATTAAGTGATGTTACAGGATCGCCTTCTATTAGAGGAAAAGAAAACATTTTAAGAAAACTGGGATCAACCGCCAGTATCTCGCTTTCATAAAACCTTTTATCCTGATATGTCATAAGTCTGCCTGTCAGTCTACGCAATCTTGCGGATTCTATAATCTCCGGGTATTCTTCCTTCAGACCTTCAGCGAGGGGCCATGGAGTAACTGTTACAGGGAAATAATCCCCGCTTGAATTATACTGGTGTTCGGTCACCCTGTAAAGGGTATCCGCATTCTCATGGAACCTGTCATAGCTCATCTCATCCTGAATCCATAGTAAAATAAGTATACAGCAGGTCATTCCAACAGCCAGCCCGACAATGTTTATGAATGAGAATCCTTTTTGTCTGATGATGTTTCTTAAGGCTATTTTCATATAGTTTCTGAGCATGATACCTCTCCAATGGATGTAGTTTATTATAAAAACAGGTAATGACCTCAGAATCTGGAATACATACCAGAATAATGCATAAATAATGCCTTTTTCACCGGAAATTTTTCTATAAATTTCCTCGAAATCCGCAGCAACTGCGAATTTCCGGTCAAAATCTGATATTCTCATCAAAAATGATTCCAGAAATATAGGGGGCTTTAATTTCCTCAGGTTTTTCATTACTCATACCTTAATGAATTTGCAGGATTAGATCTGGCTGCCGAGATAACACGGTAACTGATGGTCATTACAGCTACCAGAGCTGCAAGAGTGCCTGCGAATAGGAATGTTGCTATTCCTATATTGACTTTGTAAGCGAAATCCTCCAGCCACCTGGACATTAGAAAATAACCAAGGGGAAAAGATATCACTGTTCCTAACATTACAAGATTTATGAAGTTCCTGATAAGCATCAACAGAACAGTTGGTATAGATGCTCCAAGAGCCTTCCTAATACCGATCTCTTTCGTTTTTCTCTCAACAGTGAATGAAGCCAATCCGAAAAGTCCCAGGCATGCTATGAAAACCGCAATTGCGGTAAAATAATTGAAGGATTTCAATAGTCTCTGCTCAGATTTGTACATTCTATTCAGATCATCGTCGAGAAACCTGTATTCAAATTTTGTTTTCGGATAGATGTCTTTCCAGACAGTTTCAAGAAACGAAATAGTCTCTGACACCCTTTCACCGCTTATCTTTATTGATATCCAACGATTGGAACTGCTCAAATCAATATACAATGGAGCTATTTTCATGTGAAGTGGTGCATAATTAAAATCTTTCACAACACCGGCAATTATACCGTTTTGATCATCACCGGTTGCACCAAAGTTTTTGCCTACCGGATTCTCTATTCCCATAGCTTCCACAGCTGTTTCATTCAGAATGAATCGTTTCACTCCATCTTCCAGATAATTTTCAAGATCTGATCCGCCTTCGGTAAATTCAATGTTATAAAGACCAAAAAAATATTTATCGACCTCTATTGCATAGATGACAAGTCTTTCATCCTCAGATTTACCGTCCCAGTCACCAAGCTGAGCATTTGATATACCCGTCAGAGTTTGGTCTGAGGAAGCTATTTCCAGGATATCCGGATAAACACTAAGCTTATCCCTGATTACATCATATTTTTCTACTGAATTATCTGCCTGAATATTAATTATATGATCTCTTGAGAAACCGAGGTCCATATTCTTGATGAACTGCAGTTGATTAAATGTAATAATAGAACAGATGATCAGCGTTACTGATATTGTAAACTGGATAACTACAAGGGAATTTCTGAAGACCGAATAACTTTTTGAGTCTCTTCCGACTATCCTCCTGATTATCTTTACTGGTCTAATTCTGGATAGATAGAAAGCAGGATATAAACCGGAAACTACAGCTATCATTATTATCAGACCGGCCAGTATGAGCAGGAGCGTATAATCGGAAAGAAGGCTAAACCGGATATCCCTGCTGATGTACGAATTAAAAACCGGTAATATAAATCTCGCGGCCGCAAGAGATACTATCAACGCAAATAAGACAAAGATAAATGATTCACCAAAGAACTGTTTTACCAGCTGAAACCTTTTGGCCCCAATGACTTTTCTAACACCGACTTCCTTTGCCCTTGTAACCGCCCTTGCAGTTGACAGGTTCATGTAATTGAAACAGGCAATCAGCAGGATCAACAGGGCTGCAACCATAAACAGATAAACATTCTTCTTATCAGCACCGGTTTCAAATTCCATAAATGCGTCATTATAAAAATGAATTTCAGTAATCGGCTGAAAGAAAAAGTTAGATACTGCCTTCTTTACAACATCCTCAAATTTTGTCGGAGCAAATTCCTGCAATTTATTCTCTACCGCTTGTATATCCGCTCCTTCTCTTAGAAGAAAATATGAACTGTAGTTAAACGAATCCCAGGTTATACTGTATCTATCTCCCCTTATCTTCTCATAAGTTTTAAATGATGTAATGATATCTGCTTTCAGGTGAGTATTTTCAGGTCTCTCTTCCAGGACACCTGTAACCTTGAGGTCATATCTGTTATTAAGATTTAAAACCTTTCCAACAGGATTTTCATCTCCAAAATACTTCTTTGCGATTTCTTTGGTAATCAAAATTGTGAAAGGTTCACCAAGGCTTAATTCAGGATCACCATCCACTAACGGATAAGAAAATATCTTAAAGAAATCGGGATCCACAAAATAAAAACCATCCTCGTTGAATTCTCTATTTCCGATTTTCAACAAATCACTATCCGGATCATTGTAGACTTTCGCCGCATATTCAATTTCAGGATAGTCGTTTTTCAGCACTTCTACGATTACATTTGGTGTTCCGTTTACAACAGTCTTATCTTGATAAACAATATTCATTTCGGTTAAAACTCTGTAAATCCTGTTATGATTAATATGAAATTTATCGAAACTGTATTCGTAATTGATATAAAGCATGATCAACAAACTGCATACAAGCCCGATAGAAAGACCCATAATATTGATCAACGAATAACTCTTATGACGGATAATATTTCTTAAAGCAATTTTGATCTGGTTCTTAAACATTGCAGTACTCCAATAGATATAGTTGAATAATAATAATGGAATAGTCTTCATGACCTGGGATATATACCATGACACCGCATGGATCTTACCTTTATCTCTGAAAATCTCAAGATAGATCTCTTCAAAATCACCAGCTACAGAATACTTATTCTCAAAATAGCCAATCCTGCTTAGCATCCATTCCAGTAGAACGGGCGGTTTTTCGTCAAGACCTTTCATCTCTCTAAATTCTCAAAAATTGATCCCGGTATTGATTCCCATACAGAATCATGAAGCTCTTTAGCTTTCTTAAGCGCTTCCAAACCTGATTTAGTTACTCTGTAGTAGATCTTGCTTCTGCCGCCCCGTTCTGCAGTAGGTTCTCCTTTCTCAGTAATTACATAGCCCTTCTTGACAAGATAATCGAGGGAATTATACATGGTACCCATTACTATGTTTTTGCCGGTTGCCCTCGAATATTCTTCCCTGATCGAAACCCCGTAAGCATCATTTTTCAGACGCCAGATCGTAAGCAGAAGAATTTCCTCGTTAAGTGTTAAATACTTCATCAAACCTCCATAAATGAATATCAACGATAATGTCGTATATATTTATATGAACGATAAAATCGGACAAATGTTGCACAAAAAAACAGCCCGGATTGAACGGGCTGTTATATATGTATGAATAGATTAATTCGGGAGCTATTCGTATCTCAGTATATCGGCCGGATTAGTACTTGCAGCCCTTAATGAACGCGAAGTAATTGTCAGTATTGCGATTAAGAACATTATCAGGCTTGATGCGAGGAATGACACAATACTTATTTCAGTCCTGTAAGCAAAACTCTCCAGCCACTTATTCATAATATAGTATGCAGCAGGGAATGCAATAATATTTGTCAATAAAATGATCTTTACGAAGTTTCCAGAAATCCCGGATATGATCATGTATATTTTTGCTCCGAGGATCCTTCTGACTCCTATTTCCTTACTGGAGTTTTCAACAATATATGATGTCAAACCGAAAAGACCTATACCTGCGAGAAAAATCACAAGAAAAGATATATAGATAAATGCTTCACCTAGTGCAAGGTCTGAACTATACATCTTATTAAGCTCATCGTAATAAAAAAAGCTTTCAAGTGGTTGTCCCGGATTAATCTCTTCCCATATTTCACTGATCGAAGTCATTGTACTCCTCAATTCATTACCATCAATTTTTATAGCTGAATGATATAATGATCTTTCATTCAAAACAAAAATAAACGGTTCAATCTGACTGTGAAGAGAGGTAAAATGGAAATCTTTCACAACTCCAATTACTTCACCCATATTATATCTGTCGTAATCCAGTTTGAATTTGCTGCCTATGGGATTATCAATTCCGGTATGCTTAACTGCAGCTTCGTTAAGTATATAGTATTTTACCGATTCAGACCTGTCATTTTCTGAAAAACCTCTGCCTTTTAATACTTCAATCGCAAATGTTTCCAGAAAATCAGTATCAACGGCAACGCCTTTCAAAATCTTATCATTATCTGAAATCCCGGGATACTGTCCTTCCCAGGTCGACAGGAAATTATACCCCCCGGTTAGCGGGAGAAGAGAAAAACCTGAAACAGATTTAACTCCGCTTAAACGGGAAACTTCCTGTCTGAATGATTCAAAACTTTGCCTGACATCTTTATTCCTTAAGCGGATTACTAAAATGTTCTCATTATCTATACCGAGGTTTTTGTTGCGAATATAATTATTCTGACCGGTAATGATTAGCATACAGCAGAGTGAAAAAACTGAGATCGAAAACTGGCTGAATATTAAAGAGTTTCTGATCGATAGACCTTTACTATTGATCCTCGCTGCTTTCTTGAGTATTTTTATTATATTCAGGGATGAAACAAATATTCCGGGATAGCAGCCTGCAAGGATACCTGTGGACATCGTGATAAGAAGCATTGTTCCGATAAATCCATATTTTCCCTCCAGCGAGAATACCAACGGTAATCCGGTCATCTTTGCAAATACAGGATATAGGAAGCTGCAAAATACTATTGAAATAGGGAATGCCATCAGCGATAGAATTGAAGATTCTATAATGAATTGTTTTATTATCTGTTTTCTCTTAGCACCAAAGACTTTCCTGAGGCCGATTTCACCCGACCTTTTCACAGACTGCGCCGTGGCAAGATTAGCAAAATTCATGCATGCTAACATCAAGACAAAAAATGCTGCAATCCCGTAAAAGTAAAGGAACCTTATATCGGTCTTCCGCCCGGTATCGGCAAATTGTGCATGAGAAAAATGGATATCCTCAAGAGATTGAAGCTTTATAGTGTTTTCCCTGTAATCTTCATCAGTCCAATGGCTCCTGATAAATTCAGGGAGTTTTTTTTCTATGTTTTGAGCAACAGCATTTTCATCCAGCTTGACATAAGATATAAAATTCCACGATCCCCAGCGGTCAGTGTATTCTTTTGGGTAGAACTCATTTTGAACATGGTATGATCCCAGTATTTCGAAGGTCAGGTGCGAGTTTTCCGGAAGGTCTTTAATTACCGCCGAGACAACAAAGTCAAATTTATTCTCATAATTTATTACCTTCCCTATTGGTTCTGCATCCCCAAAATATTTTTTGGCAATTGATTCGGAAATTACCAGCGAAGCTGGTGTTGACAATGCCGTTTCAGGATCACCATAAACGAAATCTATAGAAAACATATTGAATATCGAGGATTCAGTCAAAACGAAATTTTTCTCGTAAAATATCCTTTCCCTGTATCTGAATAGCCTGTCACCCCAGAGGTTCACCGGATTAAACCTGACTATTTCCACGATCTCCGGCATCTCTTCTTTCATCGCCTTAGCAAGTGGATTCGGTGTGATAGCCATGTTATTTGCTGTTATTCTGTAAATTCTTCCCGAATCAGGGTGATGTCTGTCGTAGCTTAATTCAAACTGGATATAAAATGTCACCAGAATAGCGGCGGCTATCCCAATCGACAGACCTGTAATATTGATAATGGAATACAATCTGTTTCTGCGAATGCAACGTAGAGATATTTTCAGATAGTTTTTGATCATCATGATTCCTCCATAAATTGATCCTTCTATATAAACCGGCAATGACCTGAGAATCTGAGTGTAATACCACAGAACCGCTCTGAATTTTCCCTCATCATCTAACTTCGACCTGTAGACTTCCTCCAGGTCCCCGGAGCATTGATAAAAGTCCTCTTCACTTAGGAAGAATTTCACTATTCTTGCAGCGATACCGGGAGGTTTTTTGCTAATAATGGACATTTTGAATAGAGTTATTCGTATCTCAAGACATCTACCGGATTCATATAAGCGGCCTTAACAGTCCTGACTGATATTGTTATAATTGCCAGAATAAACACTGCCAATCCTGCCGATATAAAGGTAACAATGCCTATATCTATTTTGTAAGCAAAGTTAACAAGCCATTTATTCATCAAATAATATGCAATAGGCCATGCTAAAACATTAGCTCCGAGGATAAGCAGGATGAAATCCATAGAAATGCTTTTAATGATCCCCGGAACAGATGAACCTAATACTTTTCTTATTCCGATTTCTTTGGTCTTGTTCTCGACTACAAATGCAGTTAAACCGAAAAGCCCCATGCAAGCCAGCAAGATTGCGATAAATGAAAAATAATTGAACACTTTGCTCATCCTGCTTTCCGACTTATACATTCTCTCAAAATCCTCATCAAAAAAAGAATAGACAAATGGCCTGTTGGGGAAGGTCTCATTCCATACCCTTCCAATCTGATCTAATGCACGGGACATATCGCCGGTGTTAAGTTTGATTGCGAGATGATAAAAACTTATCCCTCCAATCTTGATATAATATGGCTCGAGCATATGGTGAAGCGATTTATAGTGAAAATCTCTGACTATCCCGACAATCTTTCCCCTGTCGGAATTATCATGCCGGTTTGTGAAACTCTTTCCTACCGGGTTTTCCAAACCAATATATCTTGCTGCTGTTTCATTCAGGATATATCCTCTATTGTTCTCATTTAAAGAGTTGATCAGATTTTCATCAAATTCCAGCAAGTGCGTACCAAAGGTATTGAAGTAGTCCTTATCAGCCCACATCCATCTCATCATTTCCCCTTCATCGGGATCTTCCTGTCCTTCCCACCATGCAGTCTGATAATACCCGCCGTCACTGGGCAGGTTGGAAATCCCTGTTAAGTCTTTTATAATCCCCAGATTTGACAATTCATTTTTTATTACCGGATATTTATCTGATAGTTCCCTGCTCAGGTCAACTATAAGGATCTGATCTTTATCCATACCAAGATCCTTATTCTTGATGTATGTGATCTGTCCTGACACGATCAACAGGCAGCTGATGGCAAAAACGGATATTGTAAACTGGACCAGTAAGAGAACATTCCTTAACGACATACCACCGGACTGTTTTATAACTCTCTGCCTGAAAATCTTTACAGGTTTGAGAGACGATGCAAAAAATCCGGGATAACTACCTGATATAACACCTGCTAACAAGGCTATTCCGATTAACATAATAACCAGATTGAGATTATTTATTATAATCAGATCGACCGGCAAACCTGTGATTTCTTTGAAATATGGGTAGAATAACTTGCTCATGAATATTGCCGCGGGAATGGATATACAAGAGATAAGAATTGCTTCACCCATATACTGTTTAACCAACTGGTACTTTTTCGCTCCGAAAACTTTCTTCAATCCGACTTCTCTTGCCCTTTTCAGGGAATGCGCCGTTGCCAGATTTGTAAAGTTTATACTCGCAACCAGAAGAATCACGAACGTAATTGCTATGTAATAGTAAATGTGAAGTATGTTTCCCCTTCTGCCGTATTCTCCTCGTGTTTTTGGTTTCAGATGAATATCTGTTATAAGCTGCAGAGAATGATGACGTTGATATTCCCCTCTTTTTTCCTTCAAAATGTTATTGATTCTATTCTCTACAGCCTCAATTGAGCTGTTGTCAAAAAGCAGCAGATAACTCTGAAAATTCATGGACCCCCATTGATCACTGTAATCCCATTTGTAATAATTGTTTATATTATTGAATGATCCCAGGAGATCGAAAACGAAATGGGAATTCTGCTGAACATCTTTGACTACACCTGTCACTATAAGATTCATTTCATTTTCGTATGAAAGCACCTTCCCAACAGGATTGCCTTCTCCAAAATACTTTCTGCTTGTTGATTCAGTCAGAACTACTGATGCCGGTTCATTCAATGCAGTACCGGGATCGCCGTAAAGAAACTGGTAGCTGAATAGTCTGAAGAAATCATCACCGGCAAGTAAAAATTTATCCTCATAAAACCGTTTTTCTCCGTAGCCGAACAATTTCTTGTTATTTCTTGAGTGATAATCTGTCATTACAGCTGCCTCAACTTCGGGAAAATCCGACTTGATTGCTGTTACCAGAGGTACGGAAACACCGGTCCAGTTCTCCTGTACAATCCTATAGGTCCTGTCTGCATTTTCATGATACTTATCGTAACTGGTTTCAAATTTAACATAATAGAGTATAAGGATTGTGCAAGCAAGTCCTATTGAAAGCCCAGCTATATTGATAACTGAATAGACTTTGTTTTTTAAAAGGTTTCTGTATGCGATCTTTAGATAACTTTTAAACATAGTGAACCCCCAAAGTATCGAAGTTTCAAAGAAATCGGGAATTGATTTAATAAGTTGTGACCAGTACCAGAGATGTGCTCTGATCACACCTTCTTCATTTGAGATATCGTTGAAAACTTCCTCGAAATCTCCAAGAGACTGGTATGAATCGTCGTCATTCTGACATGCTTTGATAAGGATCTCTGCAATTTTTGGTGGTCTGGTCAAGCCGGCTCCGTTTTAATCAAATGCAAGTCGGGACTCTTTTGTCCAAACTGACTCATTGATCTTTTTAATCTGTTTCAATGCTTTTTCACCCTTTGCGGTGATATTGTATAAAAATTTGCTTCTGCCGCCTCTTTCTGAAAACGGTTCACTCATTGTCTTCACGACAAATCCTTTACTATAAAGCTGCTTAAGCGGTTTATAGATAGCGCCGAACGTCCAGTCATGCCCCGTATCATTCGACACCTGCTCACGGATGGTAACACCATATGCATTATCTTTCAGCTTCCATATAGCGAGCAGAATAATCTCTTCTGAACGTGATAAAAGGATCATTATTGATGCCTCCTTTAATTAGTATGAACAATGGATACATATATTAAGACGATGAATAAAAAAAAAGGTTGCATGAAATGTATGAATAATGGAGAGAAATATTGAATTATAATTAAGAAGTTGGAAATTACAACTGATCTCTACTCATATCTCAGAGAATCTACAGGATTCATTCTTGCTGCCTTTATAGTCTGATAGCTGATAGTCATTAATGCTATAATCAGAGCCGTCAGACCGGATGATAAATATAGGGAAATATCGGGCTGGATCCTGTAAGCATAATCTTGCAGCCACCGGCTTGAAAAGAACCATGCAACGGGCCAGGCAAAAAGATTTGCAGCAAGGACATACCTTGTAAACTCTTTCGACAACATGATTAATATACTTGTGATGGATGAACCCAGAGTTTTTCGAATCCCAATCTCCTTGGTTCTTTGCTGGGCGGTGAATGAAGCAAGGCCGAATAACCCAAGACAAGATATGAATACTGCTAGGAAAGTGAAAGATCTGAATACACTACTGATCTGTTCCTCAGTACTGTACAATCCCTTAAGGCGGTCTTCAAGGAAAAAATAGTGAAAGTCATAATCTCCACATAGTTCATTCCACTTGTTTTCTAGAAATGCGATTGTCTCCGAGGTTCTATTAGGCCGAACCTTTATAAGGTAATACTGGTACCATTTTGGAGTTACAAGCATTATTTGAGGCCGGATTTCATTTTTTAAGGTAGCAAAGTGGTAATCCTCAACTACACCGATAATTTTATATTCATTCTGATTCCATGAGAAGTTTTTACCTACAGGATCAACAAATCCCATATCCCTGACAGCCGCTTCATTCAGCACTGCACCATATTCATCTCTTGCAAACTCCCTGGAAAAGTACCTCCCTTCCTTGATACTCAATCCAATTGTTGCAGCAAAATCATAGTCAACCATAGCCAGATCCAATGCAACTTTCTGTTCCGGTTTTTTCCCATCCCAATCTGCCCCGCCGGTACCAAGATACCTGTGGGTTGGCGGGTAAAACGTCCTCGTGATATTAACAATATCAGGATTAGCCAGAAGTTCGCTCTTTATTACATCATGACCTGTCTTAAATTCACCGTTCATATACAGGCAGATGATATTCTCTTTATCAATTCCCAGATCCTTATTTCTCAAATAGTTTAGCTGATCATAAATGATTATCGAACTTATTATTAAAATAATTGATAATGAGAACTGTGCAACAACCAGTGTTTTTCTAAATATATTACCTTTCCCTTTAGGACTGAATGCGTTTTTTAGCACTCCCGCCGGTTTGAATGAAGCCAGTAAGGCAGCAGGATAAATCCCTGATAGTAATCCTGTACAGGCTGCTATTCCCGAGAACATCAGGAATACTCTTATATTCATCAGAGAAGTAATATCAAGTTCTTTTCCCGATAACTCGCTAAACAAAGGTAGCATCAGAATAACACCTGCTATTGCAAGTAAAAATGCTGTAAATGAAAACACTGTTGCTTCACCCATAAATTGAGCGAAAAGATCCCCGGTTCTTGCTCCGGATACTTTTCTCATTCCTACTTCTTTCGATCTGTTTGTTGATCTTGCAGTTGTGAGATTCATAAAATTTATACATGCAATTATCAGTATCACTCCTGCAGCAACTGAGAAAATGTAGACGTAAATTACCGGTCCCCCTCCTGAAAGGCGGTGAAGATGTACAGCCGTATATGGCTGGAGATGGAGACTGCTTTCCCCGCCCTTCTCTTTATCAATATAAAAATCACGGATCTTTTTATCTATGGCATTCACTTCAGCGTTTTCAATTAGAGTAAGATAAATATTCCAGGTGCTTGTTCCCCAGTTTGTTGCCACTGGAAGATCATCTCCAGCCTTCGTTGACCTGAGATAGTCAAAAGTTATTGTAGAATTTCCAGTTATATTCTCTGCAACTCCTGTAACGATCATTGCCGTTTTACCCTGGATCATAACTGTCCTGCCAACCGGATCTTCTTTATCGAACAGTCTGACAGCTGCCTCTTCAGACAGGACCACTGAATTCGGATCATTCAACACAGCCATCTTATCACCGGAAATTAATGGGAAGGTAAAGATCTTAAGGAATTCTGGATCTACAATAAGTCCACTTGCGGAAAAGCTACTGTTTTCGCTGCTTATTTGCACATATGCTTCATGCGCTCTGGTGATACTGCTGATCTCGGGATACTCCTTCTGTAAACCTTCTTTTACAGGAAAGGGATGCGCAATTGAATAATTCACAGCCCCATTATTCATAGTCTTTGCGTCATATAGCCGGTAAATATTTTCAGCATTTTCATGAAACCTGCCATAGCTCAGTTCATCAAATACCCAGAGCAGTATCATCATACAGCTTGCCATTCCGGCAGAAAGCCCCAGAATATTTATTAGAGAATACCCTTTATGTCTCCTGAAATTTCTGAAAGTGATCTTTAGGTAGTTTTTTAACATCATGATACTCCTGAACGTAGTTAGAGAAAATAGAGAAGGAGTTGCTTTTAAAAGCTGTAACCAGAGCCACATTTTCGACTTCAAGTACCCGGAATCGATCTTCATTTCATTGTATTCCTCAATGAAATCGCCGATGATCAACCTGAGCTTAGAGTCCTCTAAAAAACGGTTTAGAAAACATTTTTCTAATGAAATGTCATTGTAAAATACTTTCTTCATTCATATCTCAGTGATTCTATTGGATTAACGTATGCTGCTCTCAGAACCTGGTAACCTATTGAAAAAACTGTTATCAAGAGAGAGATCACAGAGGCGGCAGCAAAGACCATTATATCCGGCTTTATACTGTAAGCAAAATTCTGAAGCCATTTATCCATGGCATAATAGGCAACCGGCCACGCAATTGCATTTCCGACAATCATCAACAATATAAATTCTCTGATAAAAATACCAACTATCTGTGAAACGGCGGCGCCCAGTACTTTTTTAACGCCTACTTCTTTTCTCCTGCTTTCGGTAGTAAAAGATGCCAGCCCGAATAATCCCAGGCAGGTAATAAAGATAGCAAGGGCAGTAAAATATCCAAAAACTGTACTCAATCTCTCCTCATTTCGGTAAAAATCATCAACTGTTTCGTCGAGAAACGTAAAATTAAAAGCAAATTCCGGCGAAAAACTCTCATAGACTTTCTTGATATATTCTAAATTTTCCGGAATATTGCTGCCGCTGACTTTAATTGATAAACAGTAAAAGTAATATAAATCGCCTAATTCGATTACAACAGGGCCTATCTCTCTTCGCATAGAGGATGTGTGAAAATCCTTAACAACGCCTATAACTTTTCCATTTAATTCCCCCCTGAATCCAAAATCCTTACCGATCGGATCATCCCAGCCGGCTGTTTTTACTGCTGTTTCATTCAAGATATATTCAACTTCAGAGTTCGATTCATCATTTACATGAAAATTTCTGCCTTCGATCAGCTCAAATCCGTATAAATCAACAATATTTCTATCTCCTACTAATCTCGGGATAAATATGTTTTTATTTGGATCTAATCCACGCCACACCGGTTTCTCATACCAGCCAATAGAAACTGGGGATCCTGCTGAAGCAGATACATTCATAATATCCGGATTCTTCATTAATTCGCTTCTTATTGTTTTATGTTCTTTTTTTATATCGTCGCCCATTCCAAGGATAATTATGTGCTCCTTTTCATATCCTATTTTCTTTGTCTTCATATAATTCAACTGATTGAGTGTCAGCATAATACAGATAATCAAAATAGTAGATATCCCAAATTGTATCGTAACAAGTGAATTCCTAAAAAACGAGGGATTGCCAGTGGAACTCGCGAAAACACCCTTTATGATTTTTGCAGGCTGAAATGAAGATAAAAAAAGTGACGGATAAATCCCTGAGATAATTCCTGTCAGCAATGTTAACGATATCAAAAGAACTAACATTCCGGGATCAGCCATAGATTTCAAACTCAGTTCCCTGCCTATGGTGATGCCGAATGGTTTTATCAGAATTGCGATGATCAATGTTGAAAAAGCCAACGCTGTAAAGGACATTACTACGGATTCTCCGAGAAACTGGAGAATGATCTGTCCTCTGCCCGCACCTATAACTTTTCTCATCCCAACTTCTTTTGCGCGCTTTTTAAAACGAGCAGTTGTAAGATTGATATAATTGAAACAGGCAATTATAATAATAAATACAGCAACTGCTGCAAATATGTATATATTTCCCAAGTCTCTTTCAGCCTCGGCTCCTCCAAATGTCTTCCCCTGCAGATGAATGTTAGTTACCGGCTGGATATGATAGCTAACATTCATTGTGTTCACCATATAGCCATAGTCGGATAATTTCTCTTCAAGTATAAACGGATCGACATACTTCCTGATCTTTACAAAAGTGCTGAGATTATTGTATCCCCATTTTGTGAACCAGTCATGTGGATTGGCAACCATGGTTCTAAGGGATTCAAAAGAAGCGAGAAATTTAAAATCGAAATGTGTGTTTTCAGGAATATCCTTCAGTACTCCGGTAACCATGAAGGTATGATATTTTCCATTATAATACTGTTCCAATACCTCTCCTAAAGGATCGACATCATCGAAATATTTTTCTTTCATCTCTTTAGTAATCACTACTGAATTCGGCTCCTTTAACGCATACTCCGGATCTCCAATTTCAAGGGGAAATTCAAATAAATCAAGAAATTCCGGATCTGCAAAGAAAAAACCCGACTCCCAGAATTTTTCATTATTACACTTTATGTTATAGCTGCCGCTCGAATAACGAACTGCGTACTCGATATCCGGAAAGTCCTGTAACAGTGTCGGTGCCATTATAGCTGAAGTTCCGTACCACCAGCCGTTATTATCAGTTTGCCTCTGCTGTAGGACTATACGGAATATATCATCTGTGTCATCATGAAATCTGTCGTAGCTCAATTCATACCTGATAAAAATGAAGATCAGAATACTGCATGTCATCCCCAGAGTCAGTCCGGAAAGATTGATAAACGAATACAGTTTTTGCTTAGACAAATTTCTAAACATGATCTTCAGATAGTTACGTAACATAGCAATACTCCCGTAGAACATAATCTCAATAAGAGATGGAATAGCTTTTAAGATCTGCCCGATCATCCTGTAATTAGCCTTAAAATATCCGGAATCTCTGAGGATTTCATTATACTCCTCCTCGAAGTCTCCGGATACCTGGTCTAATCTGCTTCCGGAAAGCATAGTTTCAACAAACCATTTTAGCAGTCCAGGCATATTTCTGAATTCTCTACTCATTTTACTTTTTTATCCCCTGTTGATAATTCCGGAAGGCTGCTCCACATCGATTCAAGTATTTCCCGTGATTCTTTAAGTGCCCCAACTCCCTGGTCGGTCAATCTGTAATACCTTTTGCTCATTCCGCCGCGTACAGGTGAAGGATTTCCCTGGTAAGCTTCGAGAAATCCTTTTCTTACCAGCCTTTCAAGCGGCAGGTATATCCCGCTTATCGAGAAGTCCTTACCAGTAATCTCCCTGATATGCTTTCTT
>JANQEH010000225.1 GCA_028278455.1 bacterium | reverse complement strand
CGATTGTGTAACTTCATTGGCTGGTACACCAGTCAAGGTTGACGAATGGGGGCTGGATGCCGTGTATTCCGGTACCCGCAAATGTCTCATATGTACCCTGTACTATGCCCTGTGAGCCAATATATATCCAGCTTCCAGCAGTCATTTGCCCGAACATTATCAGGCCAAGCTTTTCAAGTTCTCTGAAATAATCCCAGTTTGCCCAGGCGCCCACAAGGTTGGCATTGGCTATAAGTATGCGTGGCGCATCAGTCGTTGTCTTGAAAACTCCTACAGGTTTTCCAGATTGCACCAGGAGAGTCTCATCATTCTCGATCTCTTTAAGTGATTTGATTATTGCATCGAAACACTCCCAGTTCCTTGCGGCTTTACCGCTTCCGCCATAGACTATAAGCTCATCAGGCAGCTCTGCTACCTCAGGATCAAGATTATTCATCAGCATCCTCATTGCAGCTTCCTGCTGCCAGCCCTTACAGGAAATTTCTGTACCGGTTGGCGCCTTAATTATACGTGACATCGTCTTAACTCCGATATATTTTTACCAAATTTTATTGTTGATATAATTTATTCCGATAATGCGGAACGAAATGAAGAATTGAATGAATTTAATAAATTTTAATGACAATAAAAATCAATTTCCCGATTTCAACGCTCTATTTATCTTTTTCAGGAGTTTCTCCCCTTCTTTAATGAAATCGGTGTCATCATAATAGGAAAGATCTTTGTTTACTGTCTTTTTATATGGAAGGATCTTTTCAATGTACTCTTTGGCTTTTTCAAACTCACCGATATTATAGTAACATAATCCGATATGATACCATGGATCAATAGAAGCTTCTATACCTTTTATTTCGATAGGTTCGAGAATTTCTAACATGGTCTGATAATTCTCAAGGGCTTTCTGCCACTTGTTGGTCTTTACAAGTGCTACTCCGTAATACCAGCGGGGGAATAATGTCTCAGGGTATGTTTCCAGTTCCTTTTCAGACATTTCAATCACATTGTCATACCATTTTTTATCTATATAAATGCGGTATAACGCTATCTGGGCTGATCTTTTTGAGAAAATTCCTTTTTCTATCGAGAGATGCAGTTCTTCGATTCCCTGGTCTCTTGTATCAGGGTAAAAAGGTCCGAAGAATCTCTTCAGTTTTCTCGGCGCCCAGTAATGGTAAGTACCGATCCCGTAAAAACAGTCATAGATAGTCTCATCTATCTCAACTGCCTTTTCCATGTTTTTAAAGGCTTTTCTTCCGTTGCGGAATGCTCCCCACCAATGACCGAGAATTCCATCACGTACGCCTTTGATCCCGTATGCTCCACCCAGGAACATGTAATTCCTCGCTGTAGGATTTTTTTTCACTACTTCTTCAGCCCTCAAAATTGCAATTTCTGCGGCTGCATACAACCGGTCATCAAACACCTGTGTTCTGTAGGTATCCTGAATAAACTCCAGCACAAATCCCTCAAAGAAAACCGATTCTGCACAATCTGGATCTATTTCCTCGATCTGCTTCAAATGTTCGATTGCTTCTTCATATTGCCCTGAATAAACAAGATCTACTCCTGATAAGATAATCTCGTTTTTTTTCAAATCGATATCAGTAACGGGGCTTTTGATCTGAGAATAACCGGGTGTAACATTTAGAAAAATGGCAAGATATAGTACTGCAGTTATAAACAATAATTTCTTATTGCTGAAAAATATGTAATTCATATTTTAAGCTTTACTCAATTAGCAGTTAATATGCCTAAACAGAAATTATTTTAAAACAAACCTGAATGATACTATAGCGCTTTGATCAACCTGGGGTGCTCCCGTTTCCAATGGATTGAATCTCCACTGCTTCAGGGCTTTCATTGTCAGAGATTCAAGAGTCGCATCTCCTTTTTGCAGCGGAATCATATCGCCGACAGTACCATTTGGCAGAACTGAGATCTTGATCCTGATCAGTACTTCCTTATAAATACCTTCCGGATATTTCGGGATCACATCGGCTATTATCTCTCTATCACCGCCTTCCCAGCTTATCTCGTAAGGTTTCTCGGCCTTAAGAGAACCTCCGATCCCTTCAGTTGGGAGCTCAGTTGTGATCTTTTCGCCTACATTAGAGGTTGATGATCCGCGCAGCCTTTCCATACCCTGTAGTGTATTCTGCTCTGTCCTTTCAGTTCTACGTGAAATTCCCTGAGTGGGATTCACCTTATTATCAAGTCTTCGTGCATTTTCCTGACTTTGTACCTTTCCCTTTGTGTCCATAGGTATCTTGTTATCGTCTCTTTCTGTCATCCTCCTCGTCGGTATGTCGACCGTTCTTGTCGGTCTCTGCATACCGCTCCTCTGCCTTGCCTGCGATGCTGCAGGAGAAGCAATACGCTGCAATATGTTTTCAGTATCATCAGGTACGTAATTCGAAAGAGTCAGATTGGCATAATCAGATGTTTCTTCAGGCTTTTCGATCATAATGTTCAGGAAAAAAAGACTGAGCAACAGATGAAATAATACCGAGACGGCCCATCCTGTCCTTTCTGTAAAGATCTTTGAAATCCTGTCTTTCATTTGATCCTTTCCGTTGCGATGTTAAAATTTCTTGATCCTACTTTTTTGCCTATATCCATTACTTCAATTGCCCGATCGAGAGTGACATCTTTATCAGCCTTTATAATAACAGGAAGATCAGGATCCAACACCATTAGCTGACGCCATTTCGCAGGGAGTTCCGTTATAGTTACTTCCTCATCATTAAGATAGACTAAACCCTCTTTAGAGATGGTTATGGTAATGTTTTTTACGTCTGTAGTCTCTGATGTGTCAGACTGGGGAAGCTTCACCTTTATACCCGGCTGAATAATGAATGATGATGACAACAGGAAGAAGATCAACAGAAGCAGGACAATATCGGTCAATGACGAAAGCGAGAAAGTTTCCAGTAATTTATTTTGGGTTTCAAACTTCATTATACTCTCTCATTGTGTTTAATATTATTATTCTTTTCCTCGACCAGAAGTTCCATTAATTCATTTGAACTGGTCTCCATTTCGAAAACATGTCTCTTGATCCTCGTTGACAGAATATTATAAAAAATATATGTTGGAATACCTACACTTAATCCGCCTGCAGTGGTTAGCAGCGCTTCCCAGATACCTCCTGCAAGTACAGTTGCATTTACATTCCCGCTAAGTCTCTCTATCTCCATAAATGCTTCGATCATACCGGTAACCGTTCCCAGAAAACCTATCAGGGGAGCGACACCGGCTATTGTCGCAAGTATATGCATATTCTTCTCAAGATTGAAAACCTGCTCATTACCTGCATTCTGGATAGCATCCTGAATTTCTTCCTTGTTCATATGAACACGTAAAATACCCTGCTTCAGGACTTTTGCAGTAACACCAGGCGATTCCGTACAGAGATCAATCGCCTCGTCTATATTCTTCCTCGAGATTAGTGTCTTAAGCTTCATCATCAGCTGTCGTGTATTTGACCGTGCTTTCCTCAGCACCATGTATCTTTCGACAATTATCGCCACAGCGATCAGCGAGCACAACAGGATCAGCACCATTATCCAATCGCCTTTTGCAACTATACTTAAAAGGTTCATTTGACCTCCTTAATCATTAGAGTCTTTTTATCCTCGAGTCTACCAGAATATCCTTATTCCACCGCCTGCATTAAGATCCGGAGCAAGATAGCCCCGCCAGACTTCGTATTCTTCATTAAAAATGTTAGAAGCATAACAGTAAGCGGCAAATCTTTCATTAAACTGTTTACTTACAGTCAGATTGCTCAGAAAATATGCATCAAGTTCCATATCTCCGCCTGTCATATCAAAAGCAGAAATATACCTTTTACCTATATACTGTCCATCAAGTACGATCTGAAAACCGTATCCCGGAAAGGCCTGCATCGAGTAATCAATAATGAAGTCAGGAAAATAGGGTAGTCTAACCGCAAAATCACTTTCGTCAATATCATAGTCAGTATAGCTGAATGCAGTCCAGAAATTGAACTTCGGGTGCGGATTCCAGTTTACTGTCGCCCTGTATTCATTGAGATCTACCACGTTATCATAGATCAGATTCCATCGGCCGTTATTCCCCATCTCATATCCGGGAAAATCAGAGTCATCCGGAATAGCATAATTCTTGATCTTTTTATCACTGTAGTATATTTCGAAAGAGAGATCATATACATATGATCTTCTCCAGCCTATTTTAGTATCATGGGAATAATTTTCGTACGATAGTGGTGTAGTGAGTTTCAGATAGGGATTGAATTTAATCTTATCCATCAGGTTGACGGATTCAACCGAAGGTTCGAATTCCACGAAAATCCTTCCAGCTTCACCCATGTCATACCTTACAGCGAGATTAGGTACAAAGAAATTATCTTCTCTCTTCACCAATACCGGCATTGTGGGAGTCCAGACACCTGCTTCCCGGCGGTAGAAAACATTTGCATTCTCGCTCATATACTGATAGAATGCACCACCGAGTTTAACATGCAGCCTGTCAGTTAATAAACGTTCAGCTGTAATCAATGCCTTGAAATAGTTCCCCGTGCTAAGAGGGGCATTGCTGCTTGAACCATCCTTTACTCTGTCGGTGTTCCCTTCGATCGTACCCTTTATGAAGGATTTCCATAGTATCGATGACCAGCTAAGCCTGCCCCAAAGATCCCAGTTGAAAATCTCCGAATCATCCGGATCGGCATATCTGCCTCCCCCTTCCAGCCGAATATTAGTCGGGCTGAACCGTGTATAGTCTGTGATGGTTGAAAAATCAAGGAAATAGCCTGTTCTGCTCTTTCCGGGATCACTCGCGGCACCGTAATACATGTAATCGTGCCAGTTGAATGATAGCTGTGATTTATTCTGGATATAATCGTTGAACCTATGAAGATCTGCGAAATTAGCTTTTATGTAATTATTTTCAGCCCTGTCGATATGCCCGTTATTATAATGAGCATCAATATCCATGAATAGTTCATCATTTTCCATATTCTGTCTCAGCTTCGCTCCCAGGTTGATATCAGTATATTTACCGACTGAACCATATACCTCGTTTACAACACCCATCATCGGCATATTGAAGATACCTTCTCCCTCAATTTTATTTCCTCCAGCGCCCGGGGCCGACCTGTCGGTTTTGCCTTCAACCGCCGAGTTTCTTTCCAGTGTTGTAATATCAGCCATTTCAATGGCCCGCCTCTGGGACGGCAGGATCCTTATCCTGTTCTTTCCGGTGATTGTATATTCTCTCAGATCAAGAGTCGGGAGAGATATTTTTTCCGCTCCGGCTCTTAACGAGTCTCCGGTTTTGGTTGTATCTACTCTTGCGCCTGTTCTCCTGGTAGGTCTTCTTTTCTGTGCCATAAGTTCACTACCCATAGTAAAACATAAAAATGCAGTTATAGCGTATATGACCGGCAATCTGTTTTTTAATAATGATCTCATTTTTCCGCCTAACGAATAAACGGTTAATAATTGATTTATTTTATTCTTTCGAGCCCTTCTTTTGCTCTTGCTCCGAATTCATCATCCGGATGTTTCTCTAGAACAAAGTTGTATAATTTCTCGGCTTCGATCTTGTTATTAAGCTTTTCCTGGCAAAATCCCGCATCCAACGTAGCTACAGTCACCCAGTAGTCATATACCGGATAAACATATCTTACCGTGAGTAAATCCGCAAGGGCTGTACTATAGTCTTCTTTCAGGAATGACACCTGTCCAATCAGGTATTGCGCCTCGGCAGCAAGCTCATCTGTTCTCTTTGAGATAACCAGTTTAAAGTAATCCATCGCCCTTTCACCCTGCCCTTCGGAAGTCATGATCCTGCCGAGATTGTTCCTTGACTGGTCTGCAAGCTGGTTATCAGAGAACTGAATGATGACCTTGTTGTAATTCTGCTTAGCCTCTGTTATTTTATTCAAACCTTCCTGGGCCCGGGCAAGCTCAAAATATGCTGTCATAATCTCTTTTGACCGGGGATACTCATTCAAAACGCGGTTAATTACATTTTCTGACTGCGTGAATTCATCCCTGCTGTAATACACCTGGCCAAGTGCAACAAGCGATCTTGGTGAAAGAGAGCTCCTCGGATACTTCGAGGAAACATTCCAGAAATTCTCAATTGCCTTTAGTTCATCCCCCTGTAATAAATAAGCGGCACCTATTCCGTAATAGGCATCAGCCCCAAGCGGACTTCCGGGAAAATCTCTAATTAGTTTGCGGTATTTTTCAATCGCTTTTGACGGCATATCCTTATTCAGATAATAATCGCCGTTCTTCAGGAGAAGATCGTCGGCTACAGCATTCTCTGAATTCTTATTTACAAAATCTTCAACCACCGATACTGCCTTGTCTACATCTCCTAAAATCAGGTAACTGTCCTGAATACCGTTTATAGCATCGCCAACAAGTTCGCTTTCAGGAAATCTGAATAGTACTTTACTGTAACTGTCTACAGCATCTTGATATTTTTGCGTATTATAATATGCATTTCCTATTTCGAGGAATGCATCATCCCTGTATTCGCTGGTTGGGTAATTCTGGATCAGCTTATTGAATTCAGATATAGCAGTTTCGTAACTATTGAGGTTTCTCAAATAGATCCCCGCCATCTCGAACATAGCATCATCAGCCAATTCCGAGCTGGGATAAGTAGTAAAAATACTCTTGTACTCGTTTATAGCCTGAGTATACTTATCAGTATTAACTAGTGCAGAGGCGACCTGTGACATTGCCATGATTTTTAACTGTGTGTCATTTGAAGCCAGTACCACAGCCCTGTAATGTGGAATGGCTTTGCTGTATTGCTGCAGTGCGAAATAGCAGTTAGCCAGCTGATATTTTGAATCGATCTCAAATTTACTACCGGGGTACTGATTCAATACCGCTGAGAAATCTTTTAATGAATCGTTGTAATTATTCAGTGCAAACCTTGAATATCCCCTGGTATAGATCGCATCCAGTCTTTTCGTAGAATCTTTATACCTGACGAGTAAGGTTGTTAGAGTCTCTATAGCATCATTATATTGTTCTTTCTGATACTGGATCTCACCTATCCAGTACAATGCCAGATCCCCTGATCCATGCTCCGGAAATTTTTCAAGGTAATCCCGGAATGAAGAAACAGCATCATCATATTTACTATTCTGATACTGGCTTCTTCCTAACTGATAAAAACTGGATGCGGCTATATCACTATCTTCAGCGTTGTCAGCAAGGTCTTTATATATATCCTCGGCTTCGGTGTATCTGCCTAGCTCCACCAGGCATTCTCCGGTCATTTTCTTAGCCTGGGAATAGATATCGCTGTCTTTTAGGTTGTCAGTTATCGACATGAAATCCTCAAGAGCTTTCTCATACCCGGCGTTATTAAACTCATGTATAGCCAGCTCAAAGAGAGCATTGTCGGAGAATTTGCTGTTTGGAATCTCTGTAACCAGTTCCCTCAATATCTCATTACCTCTTTCCACCTGCCCCGATCTTGTAAGAGATAGTCCCCAGAGGTATTTAGACTGTTCATAAACCTCTCCTGAACCTGTATTCTGGACAAGTTTCGCGTATGTTATCGCAGCTTCTGTATAATTTTCTTCGTTATATAATATCCAGCCAAGACCGATTAAAGCTTCGTTCGCGAAGTTACTTTCGGGGAATTCCTCAGTTACCTTCTTAAAATATTTTCTTGAATTAACGAGATCATCTAGCTCATAATATGCATCTCCGAGAAAATAATATCCTGCCGCTTTGTATCCCGAATTATCGGGATGGTCAAGGATACCGGTGATCTCATCTACCG
>JANQEH010000032.1 GCA_028278455.1 bacterium | reverse complement strand
CCAACAGAAGCAGAGTGGGAATATGCATGCAGAGCAGGGACTATTACAACATTTTTTTTTGGAGAAAATGATTCATTATTGAATTATTATTCATGGAATAACGAGAATTCTTCTGAAAAAACGCATCCAGTCGGTATGAAGAAACCCAATCCATGGGGGCTGTATGATATATATGGGAATGTTGACGAGTATTGCTTTGACTGGAAAGGAAAGTATTCCATTACTGAAATTTATAATCCTGTAGGGCCTTCCAGAGGAAATTATAAAATGACAAGAGGAGGTCATTATTGGTCAGTCCATTTATTCAGGGGAAAACCTGCAGTGAGCTCATCCAGTAGAGCGGGGACACATTTAAAAAGTGGATCGAGAAACCATGGTTTCCGAGTTGCACGTGATAAATACTAAAACTATAGAATCCATTTACAGGATAGTAGGAAAATGGAAATTCTGGAAAAAGAAAGTCAGCGCGTCGTAAAAATAATTTCAGGAGTATCTCTGATCGTTTTCTCATCAATATCATTGATCTTCATGCTCTTCCTTCCGCCATGGGATTTCTTTACATTCAAATTCACATTTGAAATTGGGAGGACCGCTGGTGACATAATAAGATATATCAACTATTTCCTCTTTGGAATTTTTGGTTACGGCTGTTTCGGGGTACCGGTAATGGCAGCTGTCCTTGGTTGGGAATTGATCGCTAATGGAAATTCATTAATTAAGCTGAAGCGAATAGTCATCCCTCTATATGGAATCATTCAGGCGAGTTCCCTGGCAGGTATTTATGATTTGGTTTTAGGAGATCTTGCTTTTAGATCCGGCGGGTGGTTCGGGATGTTCGTGATAGGTCAGGTATCTTATCTTATTGGGACATCATTAACAGTATTCTCAATTCTGGTTTTGGTATTTTTATTCAATCTCCGGCTCGTAAAGATTAGTATTCACGAGGCTTTTTATCTTTTCTCAGCTGCCATTTGCCGGATATGCAGAATAGCAAAGATTCTATTTAAAAGGATTATCGGTGTCTGTAATATAAGCGGAAACAATAGACAGTGTTTGGTTGGGGAAAACAAACCTGTAATCCGGTTAGAATATTCTTATACTGAGGCATTTGATCCTGAGAAAACGGTAATTGACCGTCCCGCTGGAATAGATCTGATAAAGACTGAACTTGAGGTCCGAGTCTGGGAAAAGTCTTTGGATTGAAATATTGTCATTTCTGAAACCTTACCTCCTGTCTGACGTATATCCATGATAAATATCCTATGTAACATAGTATATTATACATGAAAAAAGGAGATGCTATGGCTTTTTTACCGAAGATCGAAGAAATTCTCCTTCTGGCCATTTGGAAACTGGGAGATAATGCTTATGGTATAACCGTGATAGAACAGGTCGAAAAAGATACGGGAACGACATGGCTTTCGGGTTCGATATACGGAGCATTAACCCGTTTGAAAAAGAATGGCTATGTGAAGACTTCCAAATCGGAAAAGCCTGCAGAACAACGCGGCCGTCCGCGGATTTATTATACACTGACGAAATCAGGGATGGATAAACTTGTCCTTGCACAACAGGTGACAAAGGATGTCTGGCAGGATGTGCCCGATCTGAAAAAAGCCAGGTGAGCTTAAAACAGATGAACCGGTTTATCGAGAAAATAATATCTGGATTGATCTCTCCCTTTGCAGATGATGACGTGAAATTATCATTGATCGAATATGTCGAGAATGAATATCTGTCTGCAAAGGAGGTTAAGGGGATGGCAGCGGCTCTGTTAATCAGTGTTTTAAGGTTCTTGCAGGCTTTGTTTTCGTTATTCACAGAGAAAATATCGTGGAGTATTGAAATGTTCAAAAACTATTTTAAGATTGGATTCCGGAATCTTATAAGGCAGAAAGGTTACTCTTTCATAAATATCTCCGGTCTTGCAATTGGGCTGGCATCCGGTTTTATTCTTATTACCTATATCTTTTCGGAATTCGATTATGACAATTTTCATGAGAAAGGAGAAAGAATTTATAGATTGGGTATGAATTCAACTGCAAGAGGAGAAGAATTCACCTGGTTCAGTTCGACTTTCGTGTTAGGAGAAGAGATGAAGGCGAATTATCCTGAAGTTGAAGATTTTACCAGGATCAGGTATTTACCCAGACAGGCCGTAAACTACAAAGAGAATAGTTTTTATGAGAATAATGTTATCCTTGCAGATAATTCTATCTTCAATATCATGACATTTCCATTTAAATACGGTAGCCCGGAAAAAGCTCTCGAGGCGCCGTTTGCAGTAGTGATAACAGAAGAAATGGCAGAAAAATATTTTGGTAATAACGATCCTGTCGGTGAGATTCTGAGATTTAACGCTCAACATGATTATACCGTTACAGGTGTAATAAATAATATACCCGAAAACTCGGATTTTCGGATGAACATGATATGTTCGATGCAGACGATTTATTCTCTGTGGGGACAGGATGATCCCAGGCTTAGCGATTGGATCTCCTATAATTTCAGCACACTGGTACTTCTTGAAGAAGGATATGATCACCGTGAACTTGAAGTTAAAATCAACCAATTGCTTGAAGAAAAAGCCGGAGAGCGGCTGAGATCGAAAGGATTTACAACAGTATTACTACTGCAGCCCTTCAGCGATATCCACCTGTTCACTCCTCCTTCCCGTGGCGGTTCTCAGGGAGCTATCGATTTCGTATACGTATTCTCGGCGATTTCATTTTTTATTATACTGATTGCATGCGTGAACTTTATGAATCTTTCGACGGCAAGGTCTTTCAACAGGGCAAGGGAAGTTGGGATGAGGAAGGTATTTGGAGCTCAAAGAAAAAAGCTTATAAAACAATTCCTGAGCGAATCTCTTCTTCTTAGCTTCATCTCATTATTCTTCGCAATGATTCTCGTTGAGCTGACATTGCCATATATCAGTTCTCTGGCCGGCAGAGAGCTTGATATCAGTTATATCGATCCGGACTGGCATATTCCAGTTTTTATAGGGATCACTATCCTTGTGGGTATCCTCGCCGGCTGTTACCCGGCAGTTTATTTGTCGGGATTCAAACCGGTTAGTGCCATAAAGACAGGATTCAAATCCAGCGCCGGAGCCTCGCGGTTCAGGAGTGTCCTTGTCGTCTTTCAGTTTACCCTGTCAGTAATCCTTGTGATAGGTACCGGGCTGATAATGAACCAGCTCGATCATATGCAGAATATGGACTTCGGTTTTAACGGGAAAGATGTAGTCGCGATCCCATTGAGGAGCCGCGATACGATCAATTCGATCCATACACTAAAGAATGAACTTAAAAGCAATCCGGCTGTACTTTCAATTGGGGTCGCTTCCGGACTGCCGGGCTGGGGAGCCCAGTACAATGATTTTCTACCCGAAGGCTTCTCAAGATCCGAGATGCAGCTGATGGATGATATTCAGGCTGATGCCGGATTTTTCGAAACTCTTGGCCTGACCATAGTAAACGGCAGGTGTTTTTCTGAGGATATCGTCTCTGACAAAGAGAGGGCGATGATCATTAACGAAACAGCTGCAAAACAATTCGGCTGGCAGAATCCGGTTGGAAAGACGATTATACGGAATGGACAGAATTTTACGGTAGTCGGTATTGTCCGGGATTACCATATCAGGTCGGTTTTTAATATGATAAGACCTGCATCCATAATGAACAATATAAATCATCAGTGGAATCCGCCGAGAGTGATTGCAGTCAGGATCAGCCCTGATGATGTAACAGGTACAATTTCCCATATCAGGAATGTCTGGGAGAGAGTCCAGCCCGGCCTTCCATTCGATCATTTTTTTCTCGATTCGAGTTTTGACGGACAGTTTCGAAATGTCAGGCAGTCTATATCCATATTTTCCAATTTCACGATTATAGCGATAGTTATTGCATGCCTGGGATTATTCGGGATGGCTTCTTATACAGCAGAACAAAGGACAAGAGAGATAGGTATCAGGAAAACTCTCGGTTCTTCTGTTAAGAGGATTGTGATTCTCCTCAACAGGGAAACGGTAAAACTTATTCTGATGTCGAACTTTATAGCATGGCCGGTAACTTATTTCTTGGTGGATAGATATATGCAGGCATTCCCGTACAGGGCGGAACTGACGTTATCGACATTTTTCATCTCAACAATATTGATAATTCTTATAGCACTGCTTACGGTCGCTTATCAGTCTATCCGCTCATCCATTACAAACCCGGTCGACTCCCTGAGATATGAGTAAAATCATTGAAGGAGCAGGTTTCAAACCTGTGTCAGTTTTAACATAATTTATCAAGATAAAATAGGATTACCTAGTTTTCAAGTAAACTTTACTTCACTGGTAATCTTTCCGTTTTCAAACGAGAATGTTACGTCATAACTGCTGTTATCATCGAGCATCCAGCCGTATTTTGCCACTGCAGCTACCGGATCGTTTTTATAGGCTGCAGCAAACTCCAGGTAATTCTCGAGCGCTTTCAACGATGATGAAACGGAAGACATTTTGCGAATAAGATTTGATAATTCGAAGTCGCTGTTTACCGCTGCTTCTATTGATTCTATTGAAGGATCATCACCGTTAATTATAATACTGCCGTCATACCCTGTAGTGAATTCAAATTCTAAATCGGGATCAATGCCCATATTGAGGAGAATTTCATTTAATCTTGACTCGACATACGATGTCGTGTTTTTCAAATCCAGCCTGAATTCATCGACATTAATAATATTATTATCCGGATTTGCAATACTCTCCAGAGTCGAGTGGAATTTGCTGTTTCCAGAAGAAGCACTTTCTTTTTCTTCATTTTGATTATGTGATATATGCGTATTTGCCCGGGAGGGAAAAATACTGCTTAACGGGAATGATCCTGATGAATTGCCAATACTCTGCATTTTTTGGTTCCTTGATTTTAACGATTATGAATTAATATTGGATTGCAATCAAAAATCCGGCAAATAACATGCCAATTGTAATTTTGTGAAATGCACGCTTGACATTATAAAATAGTGTTAAACATTTAACTGTATTTTGTGGAATTATTTACCCCTATTTTATTTGGCAATGAAAAAATTGCCAGTTGGAATTACAGCGTCAAAAATATCCCAAATAAGCCATGAGTATCTTTTAGTTTAATAATTGAAAGAAACTTTTCACAGGTATATTCGTATTTATTTCAAAAAGCAAACTAAATATAAAGAGAGGCATATATTGGAATATTTATCAAGACAGGAAGAGATGGTCCTCCTTACCGTCCACAGGCTGAAAGAGGAATCATCCCTGGTTGAAATCAGGAGATTTCTCAACAATAGAACCGATAAGCGGTGGTCTATGAGTTCCGTTTATATCCCGCTTGACAGGCTGCGGAATTCGGGGCTTCTGACGACCACTACGGGAAATCCCACACCGAAAAGAGGCGGAAGGGCCAAGAAGTTTTATCACCTGACTGAAAAGGGGATAAAGGAATTACTGAGGGTTAAAAAAGTTCAGCAGACTATGTGGGACGGATTGAGAGACCTTTCAGCCGGATCACTGAATGATTAGAAAACCTGACATTGTCGCCCGGTATATCCTCAAGTGGGTACTTCCGGATTTTGATTCATACTACCTGCAGGGGGATTACGAAGAGGAATTCAACGATATTTATGAGCGGAAAGGGGCGTTGTCAGCTCATCTGTGGTTCTGGTATCTTGTACTTGAATCACTGCCGGGATTCATTTCACGATCTGTAAACAGGAGCCTCAACATGATTAAGAACTACCTGAAGATAACTATAAGGACGATCTTCAAGAACAAAGGATTTTCATTTATCAACATCGCCGGGCTTTCACTCAGTATGTCGGTGTGCCTGATGATCATTGTTTTCGTGAAACATGAGACCAGCAGCGACAATTTTCATGAGAATAAAGACCGGATATTCAGGATATACACAACTGACAACGATATTCAGTATTCCGAGATAAAAGGTTGGGCTACTACACCGGAACCGCTCGGATCTCAACTCCTTGCCGATTACGGAGGGATTGAAGATGTCGTCCAGATAAGAAGGCTGTGGTCAGCAAATGTCCTTCACGAAAAAACAGCATTCCCCGTGGATGGATTCCTGACAGGGCCATCGTTTTTCAACCTGTTCAGCTATAATCTGTCAACCGGGAATCCGGAAACTGCGTTGAAAGAACCAAATACTATAATTCTTTCACAGGAAATGGCTGATAAATTTTTTTTAGGAATCGATCCGGTCGGAAAAACCATAACATTGGAAACTTTCGGAGAATTCAGGGTAACCGGAGTGCTGGAGAACATGAAAGTAAAATCTCATTTCGAGTTTGATTTCCTTATATCACTGTCAACGGCATCCAGCCTTGAAGCAAGACAGATTTTTTCTCCTGCAATTACATCCTGGTCAAATGTATACAATTATTATACTTATATTCTCTTAGTAGATCAGGAATATGCTGAGACTCTGGCAGCTGATCTGCCGGGACTGGAAAGCAGGGTGTTTACAAACGAGCAGAATGAAAGGCTTGGATTCGGGATTCAGCATCTTCTGGATATCAACCTTGGGATTAATCTCGGGAGCTTTATGCCCGGAACAAAGCATTCTTTCGAGATCATTTTTATTCCGTTCGTAGCATTCCTGATCATTCTGCTGGCCTGTTTCAACTATATTATTCTTTCAATCGCCCGCGCCCTCAAAAGAACACGGGAGATCGGCCTCAGAAAAGTCGTTGGTTCGGTCAGGAGCCAGATAGTTATCCTGTTCCTGAGTGAGGCTTTTATTATAACGATCGCATCCCTGGTTGGGGCCTGTTTGATTATGCTCATTCTTGTGCCGGTATTTAATCAGATGGAGTTGATCGTATATGCTAATTCGCAGATCAATCTTGAACTACTGAGAGATCCTTCAATATATGCCGTGTTTTTAATTTTCGCTATTGCAGTCAGTCTTATTGCAGGACTTTATCCTGCAATGTATCTTTCATCATTCAGGCCTGTGAATGCCCTTCAGGGAGTCAGCAGGGTTAAGGGAACTTCCAGTTTCCGGACAAGGAAGTTCATGATGGTTACTCAGTTCATGGTTTCCATAGTAGCGATTATAGTAATAACATTTATTTCTAAACAGTACAGATATATGTTAACGTATGATAAGGGGATCGAAATTGAGAACAAGGTTAATATCAGGCTGGGTGATGTCAAAAGTGAAACTCTAAAAAGCATGGTATTGACAAACAGTGATGTTCACGGGGTATCTGTCTGTTCGAATATTCCCATTCATGGCGCCTGGGGCAGGACATACCTGAAGAATATGGATATGGCTGAACCGTTGCTGATCGCTTATTTTTCAGCAGATCCTGACTTTCTCGAGAATTTCGGGCTCGAACTGGCGGCAGGGAGAAATTTTTCCGATGAATATTCCACTGACAAAACTCACGGGATAATTCTGAATGAGAAAGCGCTGGAGGTATTTGAACTCGGTACTCCCGATGAAGCTCTGGATAAACATGTTTACTCGAACAAAAACAAGCAGTACAATATCATCGGTATTGTAAAGGATTTTAATTACAGAAACCTCGAGAATCCGATCGAAGCCATGGCGATCAGATACTCACCTGAAACCTGGGAATACGCAACTATTTCTTATGCACCAGGCAAGAAAGCGGAAATACGGAATTATCTTGGTGAGCTTTGGGAAGAGCTTGATCCGGTTCACCGGATCGATTGCAGCTTCTATGATGATATGGAACGGGAACAGAGCGATTTTATTCAGGGTGTGCTCGCTATTGCGAGTTGGGGAACCGGATTGATTATCCTTATCGCATTGCTTGGACTTCTTGGAATGACAATGTATAGCATGGAGCTGAGATTAAAGGAGGTGGGAATACGTAAGGTAATGGGAGCAAGTGTTCAGCGAATTGTATATATGCTTTCCAGGGATTCACTGAAACTTATAATGATAGCCGGGATAATCGGCTGTCCCCTGGCATGGTTCATCTCGGGAGCTTTTCTTCAGATATTCGCATTCCGAACTGAACTTAGCTTCTGGATTTTTCCTTTAGCGTTTCTATTCATTACATTTTTAGCGCTGATGACTATTGGAACGCAGACTCTGAAAGCAGCTTCTTCAGACATAGTAAATACACTCAGAGAAGAATAATCTTTCTGGTTCAAATATGGAGTCGTCAACCGGAAAACCGATTGACGAACCTTTTATCCATTAAACTTTCCCTGAAATTTAAGACAGGTATGATTATTGCACCTGTGATTACCAAAAGAAAACCTGCTAAATACTGTACATTTAAACTGAAATTTGTCCAAAATAAAGCATAGATGTTGAAAATTTGAGAATAATTCGACATTATAGCTGCAAAATGTCTACTACAAAAAAAGAAAATCAGAAAATTAATCGAACGATATTGGAGAAGTCCGGGCTTGCTAATCTGATAGCCTGCGCATCAGACGGTATCATAATGCTTGATCCCGATGAGAAGATCGCATTTTGGAATAAAGCCTCCGAAGTAATGTTCGGTTATACTGAGAAAGAGGCTGCCGGTAGAAAATTTACCGGATTTCTGCTGAATTCTGAACAAAAAGAGCTATTCAGAGAATCACTTCTAATATCCCGCCAGAATAATGGAAAGCGGCTATCGGGTAGGAAAATTGAACTGGAGATTATAAAGAAAGATAAAGACAGATCTACAGTTAACCTGTCCTTCAATTCTCTGATACTGGATGATCAGCATTATACCGTCATGATCATTCATGATATAAGCAACCAGAAAAAAGTAGAAGATGATCTGAGATTTATAAATGAACACCTTCTTGAACAAACAACTGTCATAAAGGAAATGGGACTTCAGGCAGAAATAGCCAAGGGTGAATTGATGCTCCTTCTTGACAACATTAATATACAAATATGGTACCTTACAGATAAAGAGACTTACGGAGCAGTGAACAAAGCTCATGCGGTATTCATCGGTTTTTCAAAGAATCAGCTCGAGTATGAAAGGTTATCTGATATTTTGCCCAATGATAAATATGAAAAATGGACTGAGATAAATAAAAGGGCATTCGATTCCGGAAAACAGATCCATTCAGAAGAACTGATTGAGAATTCCGCAGGAGAGAAAAGGATAATTTTAATTACTATGACTCCATCACTTGACGAGACCGGTAAGATCAAGCACGTAATATGTACAGGTGAAGATATTACAGAACAGAAGAAAATGGAAAGGAACAGAATACAAAAGGAGAAATTTAAAGGAGTACTCGAGCTGGCAGGAGCAGCATGTCATGAATTGAACCAGCCATTGCAGATCCTTTCCGGTCATATAAAGCTGATGCAGTTGAAGAGTGATGGTGATCATGGCCGGAAGGAGAAGTTAGAGATAATTGATGAACAGATTGAACGAATGACGGAAATTACCCGAAGACTTCAGAACCTTACATCATATGAAACAAAAGGTTATCTTGATTCCAAAATTATAGATATATACAAAGCCAGCAGATAAAAATATTTACATATTGTGATCCGAAGTAAAAGAAAAGGCTGCCCAAACAACAGGCAGCCTTTTTTATCCTATTATCAGAGAAACATTAACTACAGCTTAGAATTATGCAAACTGTGCAGGATAGACTAACTCCTGAAACATAGCTGTAATATCATCTATAAATCTTTAACCACAATATAAATTCATTGTTCCCGGACAATCCAAAAAAAAAAGATAACTTCAGTCATTTTAAATTACGTTTTGTTATTGAACTTGATTATATTATAGATTCAAACCTTGTTCTAGATCTGCAGAGCAAGTTTAAAACAGGCCGGTAAACTCTACAGGAGGACCCAATGATCAGTATAAAGAGCAAAATAAATAGTATATGCTTAGCACTATTTCTGGTAATAGCTTTTACTTCCGGGATATCCTTAGCTCAAGTAACAGAGAAACAGGTGATAGACTATCTGGAGCAGGTCCGCAACGAGACCGGAGCGCCGGGAATCTCGATAGCTGTATCCGTTAAAGGTGAGATCATCCACTCTATCGGTGTTGGATATGCTGACCTGGATAATCTTGTGCAGGCAACAGGCAGGACAGTGCATAATATCGGTTCGGTATCGAAGACGATAGGGGTTGTGGCAGTAATGAAACTTGTAGAAGAAGGTAAAGTGGATCTTGACAGGGAAATTCAGGAGTATGTACCATTTTTCCCGATGAAAGAATACCCGATAACGGTTAGACATACACTTACTCACAGTTCAGGAATCAGACATTATAAAAGGGGGGAATTCGGCAGGGATGGGCTTCTTGAATTGAAACATTACAGTAAATTCGAGGATGCGATTCAGCATTTCAAGGATGATCCTCTGTTGTATAAACCAGGGGAATCATGGTTATACTCTTCACATGCATGTAATCTAATGCACGGAATTGTTGAAACAGTATCAGGCATGGGTTTCGAAGAGTTCTGCCGGAAAAACATATGGGAGCCGGCTGGGATGCTGAGTACCCAGTTTGATGTACCTGAAAGGATTGTGCATAACCGCGGAAAAGGTTATATCCGAAACAGAACCGGGAGATTGAAAAATGTACCATTCGTCGATGTAAGTTACAAATATGCCGGAGGCGGTATTATCTCAACAGTTGAAAATCTTGTCCGATTCGGACATGCCCTCAATAACGGTACTCTGCTAAAACCGGAAACGATAGAAACAATGTATGAAGTACAGATCGATCCGGTAATGCGCTTCAATCCGCGAGGTGAGGCGACAGAACTGTCATTCAAACAGGCTCTTATCTGGCGGGTAGAGGAAGATATTCAGGGCAGAAGAATGATAACTCACAGCGGAACAGTAAAAGGTACACGGGCTTTTCTCCTGAACTATCCCGAAGAAGACCTTGTCATTGCACTGCTTGCAAACTCACTTCCATTCGATTCCGGAAAATATACAAAGGCTATTGCACAGATGTTCATGCCGCCGGTGAATCAGAAAAAAGGGAAATAAACAACAATATTCACGTAGACAAAATTTTCAGAGGCATATATATGATAACGGTTTTGGTTTTAATGAACGTTGACAAGGACAAAGTCAATATCGTGGCCGATCAGGTCGCAAAAATGGAGGGAGTCAGGGAAGTGTATTCAGTTGCCGGACAGTATGATCTTGTCGTACTTCTCCAGGCTGAGAGTCATGAAGGGATCGCCGAAATTGTTACAGACAAGATCCTGCAGGTAGGAGGAATCAATAGGTCCGAAACTCTGATATCGTTCAGGGTATTTTCTAAAGATGACCGGGAGGGTATTTTTTCTATAGGGATGAATAAAGACTGATCCGGGATATTAATCCTATCCGGTATATGATTTGAACTTCATCTGAATTTCATTTTAATCTCAGTATTCAGTAATTGTAGTGACTGAACGGGAAAATTTCAAAAGATCTTTCCCGGAGATTTAAAATTTAAATCGCTGTTCAAGAGATAGAAGTTATCAGTACAGGTCAATCAGTTTTTTCAGGGCTGTATTCGTCTGCAAGATTGTCAAGCTGCACAGCAAGATCCCTGACGATAATTGCAGCATGTTTCAGCATTTTGCCGTGATTCTTTTCCTGCTCTTCAATTGTAGCATCAGAAACAATACTTTCAATGATTTCGACTAAACGAGTAGATTTTGTCAGTTTTATCAGATTTATCAGGTCCATAAAAGTCGGTGTGGCGCCGGATGCGGAATCCCAGTCATAGGTCCAGCTTCTGATTGTTCTTTCCTTTTTATCAATTGAATCAGATAACCATTTATATGGATCCATATTAACCTGAAACGAGTTAGTATTAGGAAGGTCTTCTTCTATCATCCTCTTAACCAGTAGTCCGCCTGCTTCGGATATGGTCATTTCCTTGCCCTCAAACAAAACTTTAAGCAAATTCCTGTCGGCCATTAATAATCCTTTGAAAGATTAATGAATAAAGTTAGCTCCTTTTGACGAATGTGCGAGTGGAAAGTTGAGAATTGCTATCATTAACGAACATCTGCGCTATTATAATAAATTATTCTCAAAATCACAACATGTATATAAAAAAAATATTTTAAAGTGCGGAATTTTAGCAAAATTGGTGCTTTTTTACAGTTGATTCCGCAAGATTTATTGCTTATTCTTACACTGAGTCAAAAATTCTAACTTTAATTTAAGCAGGAAAAGTTATTATGAAGCTGAGATTTTTATTAATTGTAATCTTAATGGCAGGCCTAATGATTTATAATTGCGGAGTAAATGAAGAAATCAACCCGGTTGAAGAGTATGAAAACACTGATGAAGAAACATTATTAAAAGTAACACCCTTTCGTGGAAATGTCACTGCAATAGAACCACTTGATAAGGAAAGTTTTTCAATGGTTCAAACTTTAAGAACAGATGACAAAGTGATCTATGAGTTAAAGGGCATCAGGAGTTTCGTACTAAAAACGAATTATGGTATTCATCTGAAGTATAAGGGAGAAAATATTTCTTTTACCGTTGAAATGAAATATGAAGATGGGAAGCTCAAAACCACAAGAATTACTGAACTGGAAGGGCAGAGGTATGTTTTCTTTACTTTTGGTACTGATGTTTTTGATTGGTATGGAAACGGACTGCTAAGGGCTGCTGATGACGGTGAATGTAAAAATGATGCGGACTGCGAGGATCAGTATCCTGACATTAGGGATCATGACTTAAAATGCATAGGCGGTACATGTGTTTATGTACCTATGAATTAAAAATCATACTATCAGGGGTGAAATAATGATTAAAAGAGATTTAGCCGTTTTAATAATTGTAATTCTCTTTTTGAATATTAGTTGCGGGATTATTTCTGAGGATAATCAAGGTATCACTAAAGTAAATGAAAATCTATCAGAAAATGCATACTTTATTAATGATCAGGTTGTAACCTTTGCTCCAAAAAATCCTAAAGTTTTTAGATATGAAGTTGAGAATTCTAAAGGTGCTGATGACATAATCAATATATCCGGACTTGAGAGTTATGTCGTAAGGACTGAAGAAGGTGAGTATTTCAAGGGTAAAGCGGAGCAATTCAGCATTAAAGTAAGAAGAACTAAAGTTGAAGGTAAAACTGTATTAAGTCTTATCAGTATCGATGATAATGTGAAATATAAGCAACTCTATAGTGATGATATTTACGATTGGTACACTAATCAAAAATAGTAACTAAAATAACGTCAAATATGGACGGTAGATAATTCATGTTAAATTTACTTCTTATATTGTTACCAATTGCAGTATATCTAAGTCCCGACATAGTTATGGGATTTAGAATAGAATTCTATTTTTATCATTCGGTCTTTATGGTTCTTGCAATTTTAAGATATAAATTCAACAGATCAAAATCATTACTCTACCTCGGCATACTTGGCGTGTTACTTATGGAGTTTTACAGACCTGGTATTTTCCCTTTTGCGAATTTTCAACAAGTTCTTCTTTATCAGGTGTTTATCTTAGTAATTAGTTCGTACTATACCTTCAGAAAGAAACTCTGGCGTAAAGACTTTATCTTCGCAATAATGGAACCTGCATTTGTTGCATTGTTTGGAATATATTTCATTTACGTTAGTTTTCCTGGATTATTAGATATTTCCCCACTTGCCTTTATGTTTTCTGGCATGGTAAGATGGGCATTTGTTTATGGTATAGTTCAGTTATTATTGGTTGTTTCAAAACTGGTTGTAGGCTTTAAATATGCGTTAGAACTTGACAGCAATCAGCCAAGGTTTAAACTTCTCGCGTATTGTTTACCTAAAATTGAGGCGTCTTTCGGTATTAATGATCTTGCCTTTGTATCGGGTTCCAGGTTTGTCCCGTCAACTGTGGACGGTAGAGCATTAAAACAGTTCTCTACTATGGCTACCCGGATTAACTCACTGGCAAAACATGGTGTCCCTTCGGCAGGCGAAGGAAAAAAAGCGAACCGGAAGAAAAGTAATTATCGATAACAAATTAATTATTAACTAATTTAGGAGTGAGGTAATGGGCAGAACAGACTACGTCTATTGTCAGTCCTGCGGGAAGGAGTTAAAAAGGGATGTGGCAACATACTATCAGGGCTTCGCATTTTGTAACAAAGCTTGTGTAAACGGATTTGTTGTACTCCTTGAAAGCAAAAGAAGAAAAGCAGAATACTTCAGATTCGGTGAGGAAACTAGACTGTAGGGATGAATATTATTAATATTATTGTGAAGGCAGGGATATGTTTCATCAAAATGTTTATATCGAAAAGGCATATTAGATATGTTTAGAATTTATATATATTCGATTTATAAAATTCTTCTTGATATTTCAATCCGTAATATGATCCATCCTGGATTACATGGGTCTATGGGTTAGAAGGTTGGCTCCTTCATTCGAGATACACCGGGGCTTCTCCTGCTTGAAGTCCCGGTTTTTTTTTCAATTCCTCAATATATTAGACTATTATGCGGTTATAAAAGAGTCATTTTCCGTTCTTTCTAAAAAAAGATTAAAAAAATTACATTTTTCTTTGAACTTTTTGTATATTCAAATAGTCTTATAGACTGAAAGCTATTAAAACCCCGTTTAATGGCTTATACATAGCAGTCTCCTAAACAGAATCAAAATGCCGGATCTAATCCGGCTTTTTGATTTTTGTCAGATAGTCTATAACTCGCGGTTACTTATTCTTCTTATTCTTCAGAAAATTTGCAGGAGGGTTATGGAGAGCCGTTTTCACTGCATCGTCGATCTCTGAAACAAACGTGAAATTCATTTTACGGATAATGACGGGAGGAATATCTTCAAGATCATTTCTATTCTTCTCAGGAAGAATAACATTCATGATGTCCGCTCGGTTAGCAGCCAGAACTTTTTCCTTGATACCTCCGACAGGTAAAACAAGGCCTCTTAATGTGATCTCTCCGGTCATTGCAATATCGTTTCTGACCTTGATACCGGTAAATAAAGATATAAGTGCAGATAATATCGCAACACCTGCAGAAGGGCCGTCTTTCGGGATTGCTCCGGAAGGTACATGGATATGAACGTCAATTTTGTCAAACTTGATATTCTGAATATTCAATCTTGATGCATTAGCTCTGACATAGCTCAACGCAGCGTTAGCAGATTCTTTCATAACGTCGCCAAGTTTCCCTGTAAGCGTTAGCTGTCCTTTGCCGGGCATCTGAGTTGCCTCGATAAAAAGAATATCACCACCTACAGGAGTCCATGCAAGCCCGGTTGATACTCCGGTTTTCATGGTACGCTCTTTTGCATCGTAGAAATATTTTTCAGGACCAAGATATTTAAAAATGTTTCTTTTAGTTATATTTGCCTTCTTTATTGATTTATCGACTACCCGTTTTGCAACACCACGGCAGACAGTCGCTATCTCACGTTCGAGATTTCTTACTCCTGCTTCACGTGTGTATGAGGAAATAATCTGTAGAATTGCCGTTCCCGATATAACGATATTTTTATCACTGAGCCCATGCTCCTTGATCTGCTTCGGCGCAAGAAATCTCTCCGCGATCTGCTGTTTCTGCTGTGCTGTATACCCGGGGATCTCGATTACTTCCATCCTGTCTCGAAGAGCCGGAGGAATAGGATCGGACAGATTAGCTGTCATTATGAACATGACCTGGGAAAGATCGAAGGGGACATCGAGATAATGGTCGGCAAATGAATGGTTCTGTTCTGGATCAAGGACCTCGAGCAGAGCGCTTGATGGATCACCCCTGAAATCTGATCCCAGCTTATCTATCTCATCCAGCATAAAAACAGGATTCATTGATGACGATTTTTTGATCCCCTGAATTATCCTGCCGGGTAAGGCTCCTACATAAGTTCTCCTGTGGCCCCGTATCTCGGCCTCATCATGGACTCCACCAAGTGAAATCCTTATGAATTTCCTCCCGAGTGCTCTTGCGATTGACCGGCCGAGAGATGTTTTTCCTACTCCGGGAGGTCCAACGAAGCAGAGGATCGGCCCTTTTTTAGTCTTTCGGAGTTTTTGAACAGCCAGATATTCGAGAATTCTTTTCTTGACTTTCTCCAGTCCGTAATGGTCTTCATCGAGGATCTTTTTACCCCTGTCAATATCAAGCTTGTCTTTTGTCCTGATACCCCACGGCATTTCGACCATCCAGTCAAGGTAAGTCCTTGAGACTGTATATTCAGCTGAAGAAGGCTGCATTTTTGAAAGACGGTTTATTTCTTTGTGAGCCACTTCCTTTACTTCTTCTGGCATTTTGCTGGATTGAACCTTTTCAGCAAGTTCTTTGATTTCGAGGGTTCCATCATCTTCGTCTCCAAGCTCTTTCTGTATCGCTTTGAGCTGCTCTCTCAGGAAAAACTCTCGCTGGTTCTTGTTTATCTCACCCATGATTTTAGACTGAATTTTGCTTCCAAGTTCCAGTACCTGATTCTCTTTAGTAAGGAGCATCGATACACGTTCAAGTCTTTTTTTCAGGGAAAATATTTCAAGGACTTCCTGTTTTTCATTTATGGGGATATTCAGACTTGAAGCGATAATATCTGCCAGTCTTCCCGGATCTTCAGTACTTGAGACCTGCAGACCCTGTTCAGGTGCAAGATAAGGAGCAAGCTCTACGGTATCCTGGTACATTCCTTTCAGATTGACCACCATAGCCTTTATATCCACCGACTCGGATGACCTTTCTTTAACAGGTTTGACTTCGGCAGTCATATATGGCTCTGAACTGATGATATTTTTCAGCTTAATTCGGTATAGTCCCTGGACAACGATATGCTGCGTCTGATCCGGGAATTTCAGGATCTTTAAAACGAGAGCTGCGGTACCAACTTTATATATCTGGCTTTCGTCCGGATCATCAACATTTCCATCGTGCTGTGCTACAACGCTGATGATCTTGTTTCCTTCCATTGCTTTTTCAACCAGTGCAATAGATTTTTCTCTTCCGACTGACAATGGTATGATCTGCCGCGGATAAATGATTGCATTCCTCAACGGCATCAGCGGCAGCTTGCCAGGAATATCTCCTATTGGTATATCTTCAACCTGAATTGGTTTGTCAAAAAATTCCATATCTATATCCCGGGGTAAATTTTTTTGATCTATTGTTTGATCGAGACTATATAAGAGAAAATAGCATAATTTTACTGTAATTTCAATACAAAGTTTAAAAACCGACACCGATTAAATAATGCAAATTCTGATTTCTTCTTGTTTATTATTAACTATTACTGATACAATTAAGCGGTGAAAATTTGCTTGGATTGAATTATAATATTTCGTAATTTTATGTATACCTTGAAAATAAAATGAAATAACGGAAGTTATATTATGTCTGAAAATCCGGATGGCAAAAGTGTCCATGAACAGGAATTTGACTCGGCCATGAATGCCGGGAATTATAAAACCGCATTAGAGATAGCAAAAAAACACAGTTTTGATAATAAGAAGATCCAGATCGCTTTAAATGGAGAATACAAGAGAATGCTGGATGCGAATGATTACAGAGGCGCATTCGAGTTTGGTGAAGAGAATAACATGGCGGCAGATAAGATCACCGAGGCTGCCACCCTTGTTTTTCAGGATATGCTTGTAATGGGAAGATTCACCGAAGCAAAAAGAATATTCGGAAATTATAAAGTCGACAGCAACCGGTTCCTCTCGGTATTCCTGGAGGCATTTCAGCACATGATCATTGAGGGAAAGGTTAAGCAGGCGCTTGACTTTCTTGAGAGCTTTAAACTTCCACCTGAGAATACTAAAGAGGCGCTGATAAAAGCCTTCGGATTTCTGCTTGATAAGAATAATTTTGAAGAGGCATGTGACCTTAGAGATAATTTTAATCTAGAGAATAAGGAGCTCGCAGCCCCGGCAAAAAAGGCCTATGATAAACTGATGCAGAAGAACCTGTTTGTAAATGCAGCACACATCGCATCTACTTTTGAATTGGATAAATCGAATATAGTTGAAGCCGGTACAAAGGCCGTTGATGAATTGTTGTCGAAAAACAAAATTGAGAACGCAGATGAACTGCGTCAGAAATATGAGGTTCCGGTTGAAAACGTAGCAAAAGCAGCGTTTGTTGCATTCAAGGCAAATATTTCTAAAGGGGATATTCCTAAGGGTACACTGGTAAAAAAACTTTTCGAGCTGAAACCTGAAGTTACGGGGCCGATAATTGAGAAGGTTTTCCTCAGGATGATGGAAGTGGAAAAAATAGATCTTTCAGTAGAGATTTATAAAGAGTATGAGCTCAAGGGGGAAAAGATCATACTGAGTGTACAGGAGGTTTTTAAAAGAAATGTTGTTAAAGGCCATTTCAAGAAAATAGATGTATTGTTGAATGAATTTAAATTGCCGGAAGATAGTGTTAACCAGATTGGTCTGGCAGTATTTAAACAGAAGATGGGGATTGATAATTTTCAGACAGCAAAGTTAGTTGTCGATAAGCTGAAATTAAAGAAAAACCTTTTTATACCACTTCTTGAAACCCAGTTTAATAATCTGGTGAGTAAATCACAACACGAAAAAGCGTTACTGATGGCCCAGGAATTCAAAATGAAAAATCCTGAAGTTACAAAGGCTGCATTTATAATTTTTACCGCCAAACTGAAAAAAGGCTATTTCAGAGATGCGGCGAAAGTGGTTAAGGATTTCAAACTTCCGAAAGAACCTGTTCAAAAGCAGCTCGAAAAAATGGTCGAGCTCCTTGAAACAAAGAAACTGGATAAAAAAGTCGAAGCTCTCAGGACGGCATTCGGGATGCAGAAAAAAGGTGTATTTTCAAAATTATTCGGTATATGATCCACTAATATCCTCTGTATTTATGAACTATTTCTGTTTGGATTCTGATGGTACGGCAGTTTACATATATGGTCTTTCTGAATCCTTCCAAAACACAATTAAATTGGAATCCATATTTCAAAATTTCAGGTGTGTAATTGTTTCTCCGAATTTATTGTATACAGTAAATAAAATGGAATTCAATCACCAATGGAGCTAATTATGGATGGTAAATCAGCAGCTTCTATTATTACAAAAGAGAGAAAACATCTTGATAACATCATAAAAGACTTGAAACCTGAACATGGAGAATTTAGGCCGGTGGAAGAGATACTGACTGCTTCCCAGCAGATCAAGCATATAGCCCTGACCACGAGATGGTTCTATTCGAAAGCACTCGGTACGGGATTCGATTTTTCGTCCTTCGATGAATATCTTGAAGGAATGCAGAAACCGATCGAACTTATGGAAGCTGTAAGGATGCTTAATGAGACCTATGATGAGTCTGTCCCGGCATTTGAAAAAATGACTGAGGCACAACTTGGTGCGGTAGTAAAAGATGATCCGATGCTCGGGACATTTTTAATATCGGATTTGATTTACTATAACAATGAGCATACAGCTCATCACAGGGGAGCCCTGAGCGTATATCTTCGTTTGCTTGGGATCACACCGACTATGGTTTATGCAAAATAAATCCAACAATTCATATTCAATGGAAACTGTCACTATGCAGGTAATTCAGAAAATCATATACCCTTTTTCCGTGTTGGGAAAGACAGTACTGGATGTGATTTTTCCAGATACTTGCGGTCATTGTAATAACAGGATTGAAGATGGAGAGGAGCTGTTTTGCACTAACTGTAAGGATTCAATCCCGAGAAATTATCTGAATACGGTCGCGTCGATCAAGCAGAAACTGCATAGAAAAAAGTATTATACTTATATAGCCTGGAGTTTTGGATATACTGATATAATGAGATCACTTATTCACGATTTCAAGTTTAATTCCTTTCCCATGCTGGATAATTTCCTGGCTGGGGCAATGAAAGAAACTCTGATGTCGAGAGATGATCTTAAATTTGCAGATTTTCTTGTACCTGTTCCGCTCCATAGAAGCCGATACAGGTTAAGAGGTTATAACCAGAGTCATTTGATCGCAAAAATTATTTCGGATAAGACAGGGATACCGGTTTTTAATGGATTGAAACGGATACGCAACACATCACCCCAATCCCTGATAAAGGATGACAAAGAAAAGGTTAAGAATGTAAAAGGCGCCTTTTCCATAAAAGACGATGGCGGATTATCAGGGAAAGATGTGATCCTTATCGATGACATTGTTACATCCGGCTCAACAGTTAACGAGTGTGCTAAGGTTCTGAAACAGGCTGGAGCGGAAAATGTATATATTTTAGCGGCTGTTGTTTCGAAGAATAATTAATTAGATTAATAAATCCGGAGTTATCATGAATCGCAGAATACTGATCGTACTTTTACTGACATGTTTTATCTACAGCTGTAAGATACTGGGGATTAAACCTGCAGAGGGTGAGCTGGGCATGGTAAGCTCAGCAGCACCTCTTGCAACAAAAGCAGGCCTGGATATTCTCGAATCTGGAGGTAATGCTTTTGATGCAGCTGTGGCGGTTGCTTCCGTACTGAATGTAGTTGAACCAAATATGTCCGGTATGGGTGGATATGGGACTATATTAATTTACGATGCTGAGAAGAAGGAAATAAAATTTCTGGATTCAAGCGGTAAGATCCCGGCAAACGTAGATTCTGATGTGTTTAGAGAACCGACACCTGACTACAAGAAAAACAGGAGAGGGCCGAAAGCCGTATCGACACCGGGAAATGTAAATGCCTGGTATGCGTTGTCCAGTGAATACGGCAATATGGATTGGAAGGATCTTTTCAATTCCGCTATTGATATTTCTGAAAACGGATTCAGGCTGCAGGCAAATACCGCTCTATTTATACAATATGCTTTTGAAAGCTTTCCGGACCATGCAAAAGAGTTTTATGGTAGTGATGGAGAGCCACTGATGAACGGAGACATACTGATACAGAAAGATCTGGCAAACTCCTTCAGAATAATCGCAGAGAAAGGACCCGGTGCATATTACGGTGGAGAGATCGGACAGGCGATCCATAATGAGATGCAAAATACGGGAGGATTTCTTGCACTCGAAGATCTGATCAATGACAGGGCAGAATGGTGGGAGCCGATCGCAATAGAGTACAGGGGACTTAAAGTATATACTGCCTCGCCCCCATCTACAGCATTCCCGTCGCTGATCAGGCTTGGTTTAATGAGCATGTTTAGTACAGCCGGTGTTGAGCATAATAGCGTTGAGTATCTCCATAGATTTGCTGAAGTAACAAAGCATGCTTTCTGGTGCCGCTTAAGCTACGCAGGAGATCCGGAGATTAATCCCCCGCCGCTGGAAATGCTGCTCTCGGAAGGATACTGGAAAAAAGTAACAGGGCAGATGAGCACTGATAAAGCAACACATTTTGAATATCCGGACGTTGTGGTGTCTCCTGACAAGAATACAACTCATTTTGTCGTGGCAGATAAATGGGGTAATATTGTCAGCGCAACGCAGACACTGGGTAATTCTTTCGGCAGCAGGATAATGCCGAAGGGGACCGGTATCTGGCTGAATAATTCTCTTTCATATTGTACCTTTGAGCCGAAGGGTAATCCGATGGATGCTCACGCAGGTCATAGAAAGCTCTCGGGAGACTGTCCAACGATCATCATGAAAGATGGAAAACCCTGGGTTGCTATAGGAACGCCGGGAGGTCATACTATAGGCCAGACTGTTCCTCAGATGGTTATGAACCTGGTTGATTTCAATATGAATATTTATGATGCTATCGCAGCCCCGAGGATTAGTTTTGTTGAGCCCGATTCTTTTGCATTTGAGTCAACAATAGACAAGTCTGTAATCGATAAATTGACCGGATTGGGGCACGGGATCTTCAAGGTAAGAAGACTTGGGAACGCTCACGGGCTAATGATAGAATATGATGAAAAAGGAAATCCTGTTAAGTTCTATGGTGCGTCAGATCCAAGAGGTGCAGGACTTGCCCGTGGTGCAGGTAAGAGTAAATAGTAATCTACCTGCTTCAATAATATGATTTTAATCTGATAGTGACGTACGTCACCCGCTTAATTATGATATAAGATCACAGAAATAAAAAGTGTAGTTTTACACAACAGACTAAATATCGTTGATTCAGGCAGCAGTTTCAATGCTAATAGATCAGCAATTATCTCCGTCAGAGTTTCCCCCCTCTGCAGATCGCTCGTTCTTTTTTACAAACTCCTTGATCTCTTTCTCGAGCTGATATACTGGGATCGAGCAGTTTACCTGGAATAGGTCGGTAAACCTTGATTGAAATTTCTTCTGACATTTCCTCAGTTCTTTTAACTGGGGTTGAGTTGTTATTTTCATGTCAATGATGATCTCGCCCGGTTTTCTTCCGGAATTATTTGAGACCTGCTGAAAGATCTGCTGGAATCTCTGGGCTGCTAATAATCTCTGACGCACCGCCAGTTCACCTATTTGCTTATTTCCCTCTTTTGGGACAAAAGTTGCAATATAATCGCAGCCTTCTTTAAGCAGCCCTTTTTCCTGAAGATGATCACCGAATTGTACTTCTTTTTTTGTCATAACTTTGTTTTACCCCGAAAGGAATTAATAATAATGATAATATTTTCAACCGTTAATTTAATTATACATAAATAAATCTACAGAACAATCGAAGAACATCAATTGCCGGTTTGATATTGTATAGATAAAATAACTTGGAAAGGATTTTCGCCCTTCTTCCGAAATACAGTATTTTGTAAGGAAGCTTCAAAAGAAGACAACTATATTTAAATAAAAATTATCTAAATATCAAGATAAATGTTGTTTTTATTAGCCGAAATTTTAAAATATTTACAATAGCTTAATTTTTATATGGATTGATTCTTCAAATTAGCGTATAATTATAATATTATGCTGAATATCTATCTCACAGGTTTCATGGGTTCCGGAAAAAGCACGATCGGCGCCTTGCTCGCAAAGAAACTTGAACGCGATTTCGTGGATATTGACTTTATTATCGAAAAACAGGCGGGTAAAGTTGTATCCGATATTTTCAAAGTCCATGGTGAGTCTTTTTTTAGGTCTATCGAAAAATCTGTTGTGGCAGACTGTGTTCTGAAGCGAGGACTTGTTGTCTCACTTGGAGGAGGAACTCTCCTGGATGAAGATAATCTCAAGCAGGTCAAATCATCGGGAATACTACTCTATCTTTCTACAACTCCTGAGGAGATCTGGGCAAGAATTCATAATACGAACAAACGTCCGTTGCTTCAAGATAAATCGGGTGGGATGATAGGGGATGATGAAGCAATGAAGAGGATTGAGAACCTGTTAAGATCAAGGGAAGAGGGTTATAACAAAGCCGACATAATAATTCCAACAACGGGCCTGGAAACGGAAGAGGTAGTTGATCTTACGTTAGACAGGCTGAGCCTTATGAAGTGAAATACCTCTACTTTGAAATATCGGAATAATCAGTCTATTTTAGAATTTTCTGCAATACTTTTTCCCTGTCATCCCTGCGTAAGTTGAAATCCAGAAGAATTGATGAATTAAGACACTGAATCCGCCTCCATGGGAACGATTTTTGTATTAAAGAGTCAAATAAAAAACGCTCAATATAATCAGTTTACTAACAAATCTGTCAGCCTCGCGGAAGTGGTGATCCAGACGAAGAGCCAATGAATTTTATTGTCACTTCGAGCGCAGCCCCGATTCTTCAATGAAGCATGGGGCAAGTCGAGAAATCTCAACACACGGTTTCAATATTCCACATATGAGTTTTTGACATATAATACCGAAATAAATAAATAAATGCCGAGAGGAGGCGGGGATCCACCCTCTTATTAAATCACTGCCCAAAATAGCAAATAATATCGATTAATTTGATGTTTTATCACATTTGCTGGAAGCGGTAGGCTTATTCCGGATCCCCGCTCCCGCGAGGATGAAGACGGGATTACTCAGGTGGGTGAAAAATATTTCACAATGAATTAAAAAGAAGAGCGATCTCTTACATCAAAAAAAACAGGGGAGCGTGCTCCCCTGTTCATTATTATACAAACTTGCTGTAATTATTATTATTTCAGCTTATTCAGGCCTTCTTCGAGTCTATCAAGACCTCTTATAAGATCGTCTTTGTCACCTGAAAATGAAATTCTGACATATTCATCGGCGCCGAATGCAACCCCCGGAACGATAGCTATAAGCATCTGCTCGAGCATGAACTGGCAGAAAGTAAGCGAATCATGTACTTCAAAGCCGTCACAGCTCTTACCATAATGCGCGGAGACTTTCGGAAATATGTAATAGGCTCCGTCGGGTTTCAGGGTTTCTACACCTTCGATCCCGGAAAGTCTTTCATATGCAATATCGCGTTTTGTCTGATAGTCCTCGAATACAGGTTTGACTTCTTCCGGTGGAGTATTGAGAGCAGTTATACCTGCGTACTGTCCGATGCTCGATGCGTTCGAGGTACTGTGTCCCTGGTAGCGTGTCATCGCTGCTATAACTTCCTGAGGACCGCCACCGAAACCTATTCTCCAACCGGTCATTGCATATGCCTTTGAGAGACCATTACCGGTGATAGTGATCTTCTTGAATTCCGGATCCAGGTTTGCCAGGGAGTGGTGCTCCTTGCCGTCGAATGTGATGTATTCATAAATCTCGTCGGAAATTATCGCGATATTATTCTCGAGACAGATGTTCCCAAGCTCTATCATGGTTTCCTTGTTGTACATCATCCCAGTGGGATTTGACGGACTATTCAGGATGATCAGCTTTGTTTTAGGTGTGATTGCTTCTTTAAGTTGATCTGGAGTCAGGAGGAAGTTATTCTCGAAATCTGTTTGGACGAAAACAGAATTTGCGCCTGATATATGCACCATTGGCGGATATGATACCCAGTAAGGTACAGGTAATATTACATCATCACCGGGGTTGACTAAAGCCTGAACTGCACCGAATATGATCTGTTTTCCGCCGGCACCGACGATGATCTCGTTAAGTTCATATTCCAGGCCGTTATCTCTCTTGAATTTGTTCTGGATAGCAGTTTTGAATTCCACCGAACCCGGAACAGGAGTATACTTGGTCTGGTTTTTATCAAGGGCTTCTTTTCCTGCATCCTTGATATGGTCCGGTGTGTTGAAGGCAGGTTGTCCTGCCGAAAGGTTCACTACATCTTTTCCCTCAGCTTGAAGCTGTCCTGCTGTTGCAGATATTACCAGCGTAGCCGAAGGCTTAAGGTCTTTTGTTCTCTGTGATATTTCCATAATTAGCATTCACTCCATTTCTGAGAATTGTATGTCATTTTACATTTTATGAATTATGTCTGATTATCAGAGTTATTATTTATCACTTTATCAAGTTTATCGTTAATTTTATCAATTTTATCATGTAGTCGCTCAATTTCTTTCTTCAATACTTCATCTTCTATATAAATATCTGCCATCATCGCCGTAAAAGATCCAAATAAGACCATTCCCAATGAGATCAATAATACAGAAAGTATTTTCCCTGTATAGGTAACAGGAGCGAAATCTTGGACGAAACCAAGAGTTGTCGTTGTTATTAGACACCACCATATTGAATTCTGTATCGAATTAAAGAACGGATTTAACTCTTGTTCAACCTGGAAAATACTTACAGATGCAAGTAGATTTAACAATATAATTAAAAAAACAATATTTTGAAATGTTGAAAGAGAGTTTTTTTTGTTAAATACTCTATATAAGTATTTACCTGACCTGATTATTCTTAGTACCCGGATAATTCTAACTACACGACCAATTCTTAAAATACTAATCGTAGGAATTGATGAAACCAGATCAATCCAATTAGATCTTATAAATGAAAGCTTATTATCAGTTTTGTAGTATCTATAGAAAAAATCATATATAAAGTAAAGACAAATAATGAAATCAACAGTTTCTGTTACATAAAGATAGGTTTGGCTATATTCTACAATAGAGTGAATATATAATTCAATAATAACATATATTGACAATACCAATATGATTTTATCATTTTTTGTTATCTGAGTCATAATAAGATTTTACGTTTATAGATTTCTTATTATCCTGTCAGAATCGATTAGAACAGCCCTGGAAAGTAAGCCTAATGGTAATTGCTTCTTAGGAGAATCTTTAAATGCGTTTCTTATTTTCAATAAACCTGATGAAGGGATTAGGGATAGTTTTAATTCATAATCATCTTCACAAGAAGAAATAAACTCATCACTGAAATCAGCAGAAACAAGTAAAACTTTATCAATATCATAACCTTGTTCTGTGCAGGACTTCTTGTATGAATTAAGCTGACGAGATATGGAAGAATAATTATTGTACTCTCGATCTTTTTTCGTTTTACACTCAATAATTATTATTTTACTATTACTTAAATTGACAACAATATCCATTTTATCTCTTCTTGTACTGAGTTTTTTTCTTAGGTCTTCATCAACATCGAATCCTAATTCTTCGAATATTTTTTTAGTAAGATCTTCAAATTTTACACCAATTTCAACTTCTTTAAACTCAATCCCATTATCTTTTAATCCATTAATATCCCTCCTGGCAAAGAATTCATAATTTTCCAGGTAAATATTCTCAATATCTTTATAACTATCTAATATGTTCAGTACAATATTGCCACTTTTTTTTATTTTATTTAATTCGCAAAATCTTATTAGCTCTTCCCTTGAGAATAAATAAAGTATATCTTGGGGTTTAATATTATAATCAAGCAAAACAGAGGACTCAAGAAAATCATCTCTAATAATTTCAAATTCATTTTTTAGATTACTTTTAAATGTTCCAAATTCTCTATTTAAATCGGAAAGAAGTCTATCATAGCCATCGTAAGAGATACCTAGTCTATCATCCATTTCAAGGATCTTAAAATGTTTTATTATGTTCGAAATTCTTTCTTTTGCTGTATTTCCATATCTATCCAATTCTATTCCCAGTGCTTTCACTAGTTTGGATAAGTAGTTTTTTATCTCGCTTTTTGTCACTCCTTCTTTATGACATTCAACAAGAAGTACATGAGTAACACAGACTCCTTGACGTAATATCTCTTCTATTTTATTCTCAATATCTAATTTCGTACTTATATTATGTATTCTGGAGATACGGTTAATCTCACTAGTCGACAGCTGTTTTAAAATTCTTCTAAAATACTTATTTGGTAATTCTATACCGATAAGTTCTCTTATTAACCAGACAATTTCATCAGGGATAAAAATTCTATTACTTTTTCTATTAAAAAAAATTATCCCTGATTCTTTTAAATTGCTGATTATACATTCTATATCAAGTAGCTCAATTGGTACAACTGAATAATAAATAATCTTTACTTCTTCATTTGATAAATTCAGTGATTTTGCTAAAGTGTGTAAAACAGATTTTTCATCATGAGTTATTGTTTGCTCTCTATTCGATAAAACATCATTCTCATAAGCAGTTTTTACACAATTTTGAAAGATTTGATAATCTCGTTTTCTCGTCACAGAGATTTCAGTCTTAGATTGGGATAAACTTGAAACAAAATTTTTTATTTCACCATTAAGTATTTTAATGTCTTTTTTGTATAGCGAATAAAACCAATCTTTCCCCATTAATGAATTTCCATCACGCACAAGGATTTCTATAAGAATATCTAACTGAAAACTATTGAACTTGAGTTTCTCTCCAATTTTCTCTTTAAACTCATTTTTGTTATGATTAAATATTTCTACAATTTGCTCATTATCAATATTTTTTAGCTGACCATCTACCTCAGACAGGATTCTTTCAATTTGTGGTTTTGTTTTTTTGGATTTAGCACAAATGTTATCAATAATTTTTAGGAAGGAACTTTTTTCGATTTGATTTACAGTATTAAGAACCTTTAATAATCGCATTTTTAACCCCAATTAATCGTGACTTTATATTTAAGTAGGGTAGAAACTTATAAAGTTTCTACCCTGATAGAATCCAGTTTTATAAATACTTAACCCAAAATTATACTACTTATCCGCCGAGAGGACTGCGGTTAATGCGGCAACTCCTACGATGTCTTCGAATTTGCATCCGCGGGAAAGGTCGTTAGCCGGTTTTGCAAGACCCTGTAACACGGGCCCGATCGCCTGAGCTCCTGCAAGACGTTCAGTCAGCTTATAGCCGATATTGCCCGCATCTAGATCTGGGAACACAAATACATTTGCTTTGCCGCCAACCGGGCTTCCGGGCGCTTTTTTGTCAGCGACTTTGGGTACGATTGCAGTATCGAGCTGAAATTCACCATCGATCTTGAGATCAGGTACTTTGCTCTGTGCGAGTTCAGTTGCCCGGACAACCTTTTCAACATCCGGATGATTCGCAGAACCTTTTGTCGAAAAAGAGAGCATTGCGACTCGCGGTTCCTCCCCGGTAACCGCTCTATGTGAATTAGCAGCACATAAAGCGATCTCTGCAAGCTGTTCATAAGACGGATTCGGAACTACGGCTCCATCTGAATATGTAAATACCCTGCCGTCAGGCATTATCATCAGAAAGAAACTCGAAACCACCGAGAAACCCTCAGCCATGCCTATAACCTGGATGGCCGCCCTTATCACATCCCCGGTTGCGTGAGCCGCTCCGGCTACACTGCCGTGGGCAGCGCTTTTACGGACCATCATTGCTCCATAGAATAGAGTGTTTTTCATTGTCTCTTTTGCCTGCTCGAAGGTTAATCCTTTATGTTTACGGAGGTTATACAACTCCCTGGCATAATCATCTGCATCATTCGATGCTGCCGGATTTATAAGTGTAATTCCGGAAATATCTACGTTATTCTGAGCAGCAAGGTCGTTTATATCTTCAGTAGCTCCGAGAATAACCGGTTTAACGATACCTTCTTTGTGCAGTACCTCTGCTGCCTGCAGTGTTCTCAGATCATCTCCCTCGGGGAAAACGATTTTTTTATTAAGGGTTTTAGCTTTTTCTTTAACATTATCGATCATTATAACTCCTTGAGTGTTATTTGTTCATGTATTTCTTCTTCAATTGCTCTTCAACAAGCGGTGTAACAAATTTACTCACATCGCCTTTCAGCTGAGCTATTTCCTTGATTATCCGTGAATTAAGATATGTGTATTTTTCGTTTGCCGCCATGAAGGCAGTTACAATTTCGCCATGCAGCCTTCTGTTCATCAGCGCCATCTGAATCTCGAATTCGAAATCCGATACAGCTCTCAATCCCCTTATTATTGCCTTTGCATTCTTCTTTTTTGCATAATCGACCAAAAGCCCCGTAAAGGAATCTATCTCTACATTATTATAATCATTAAGCGCATCACTGATGAATTCGATCCGCTCCTGAGGCGTGAACAGAGGTTTTTTTTCCATGTTATGCGCAACAGCAACAATGACTTTTTCAAAAATAGTCGAGGCTCTATCAATAATGTCAAGATGTCCCTTCGTGATCGGGTCGAATGATCCCGGGCATATAGCTATGCTCAATTTTTTACCTTCCTGTAGATCGTTAATCTTGTATCACCAAATTGTTTTTCTTTATAGATTTCCAGATCTCCGGTTTCAAGATCCGGCTTGTTATGTTTTCCTGATTCAAGAATGAAAAGACCACCGTTTTCCAGCAGCCGTGACTTCATGAGAACATCTACAAATTCATTGACTTTGTTATAATCGTAGGGAGGATCGGCCGAAATGATCTTGAATGTTGAATCCGGAGAATGGCGTCTTTTCAAGAAACTAATAACATCACTCTTAATAATCTTGAAATTATTTTCCTCAATAATGTTCTTGCAGTTCCTGTAAGTCAGGTTTGTATTATACTTATCAATGAACAATGTGAAAGAGCAACCTCTGCTCAGAGCTTCGATACCTAGGCTGCCTGTACCGGCAAAGAGATCAATAAAGAAAGATCCTTCTATACAGTCTCCAACTATCTGAAATATCCATTCTTTAGATCTGTCGGTGGTCGGGCGCAGGTCTTTTGAGGATTTTGAGAGAATTTTTATGCCTTTGTACCTGCCTCCAAGAACCTTCATGACCGGAGTTACAAAATCAATTCGTATTGAAAATTCAGATTAACAGGGGCATTTTCGCTGCCGGATCTACCAACACTCGTGCCGGAGATCCTTGTAATGTTTATAGAGAGTCCCATATCGTGGATCTGGTTGAGAAATTCGAGAATATCTTTTTCATTCCCGTTGAATTTTATCCATCCGGGTATTACTGTATTGGAATTTCTCTGGAATTCCGACGATATGTTCCTTGCCCTGATCCTGATCCGGTTTCTGGCTGCCAGATCATTGATCGCAGAAAGAACAGATTCCGGCGACAGATAATCCTGTGAGGGTGATTCAGACGAAGTCATTTGCCCGGATTTCAGAGTGCCCCAGATATAGAGCTTACTGCCACCCTCCCTGAAAGTGAAATCATAAAAAGATAGATTCTGCCTGACCTGAGATTGATAAGCGCTGACATCAGGAATATTGCTTTTCTCAATTTCTGTTATTATCCTGTCGCCGCTTACAGAAATTACATTGTACTCGGTCCTTCCGGGTACTAATGATGTCAGTTCAATATAGGTCATCAAATGCAGCATACTTTTATTATAATCCCATGTAACACTTGTTTCTACGGGATCCGGCTCGACCGGCTGTTCCTGAACAGCGGTCTCGGGTGTATCGATGGGTGTCTGTTCAATAGTACTAGTTGTATCCGGTGGAGGTGTATAGCTGATCGGTTCATACTGGACGGGAGGATTGATAATGGATATAATGGTATCTCCCAAAAACCAGTATACTGCAAATACGACTACTACTACGGCAAGAGAAGCGGTTAATTTCGGATTTGGCTTCTGGACATCCGGCATACTCAGTTTAGGTATTCCGCCGGATTTACTCTGCTTCTTACCGAGAAGATTGATATCTATCATATATTATAAACTCAGTATATGTTACTTATCATATTAAGGTCAAACCCAGGGGTTCGACAAACTCGGAGTTGTCGTCCAGAAAATCCAATTCATCACTCAGCTCAGGATCAAGCCTGACTTTTTCGAATGGATTGAATAACAGCAGTTCCTGTTCAGTTGACGATTCTATCAGGCTGTTTACGCTGTATTTCGTATTTGACCTGTATACGTAGACCTGGTCAAAATTTGCTTTGTCTTTACCCAGGTCATGGTCAGTAAAAAGAGTTCTAAGATTTAATGAAATGAGTTCAGAAACATTATTAATAAAATCACTTCTCACCGAAGCATCCAGAAAAATGTAATGATGCCCGATCAGCAAGTTGCCTTCCAGTAAAATGAAGACCAGTTTCTGTTCGCCGATCTCCACTATTGCTGTTTTCTCTTCTGTGCCGTGCTGGTAATTCTTCTCAAATGTGTTCACGGCCGAAAGCATATCCATTGTTATCGATTTAAGATCCAGTTCTGCATGATCACAAACTTCCCTGAAGAAATCAACGACTTTTGTCCGGGCGCCGACAAGGATCAATTCCGGGAATTTCATTGATGGTGCTGAGATCAGCTTATAGGAATCAAAGATATAGTCGTCAACATCATCTTCAATATACTGCTGGAGTTCCCATTTCAGATGTGAATCAAGATCTTTTTCTGAAAGTTTCTTATGGTAAGGGATCTGGATTAGAGAGCCAATGCTGAGATCAAGCGACAATGAAACTTTTTTTGTGGCAATCTCATTTTCTTCCAACGCCGTTTTGAGCTCACTGCCGAGCAGTTCAGCCCCGTTGTCTTCAGATATCAGATCGATACTGAAAGGCAGGGAAGAGTCAATTTTCTTGACAGCCGTAACTTTTACTTCTTTTGAAGAGCTGTCGGTCTCGATCAGATTGACCTCTTCAGCCCCAAAGCTAATTCCAAGGAGTCTGTTTCCGGGATTTTTTCCCATGCACCTTTACCAGGAAGTTGTTCTCTGCTGATTGATGTCGCCGTGACTGAAATATTTTCTTTTAAATAGTGTATAGACTGGTACATCATATTCTTCAGTCGGACAAATAATTCTGTAAACTTGATCCTGCATCTCGATAATGTACATCGTGCCGGATGAAGGGCATTTAAAGATCGAATCCATAGTTACCGGTACATCAATATATAATCTGTTCAGGTTGCCTGATTTATTTTGTTCGCTGGAGTCAGAATTGCTTATTGCAAGTATCAAGGTGTCTACTTTTAATTTAAATGCAGGATTCTCCTGAGCATAAGCTATTATCTTTTCTAAAGAATCGGCATAGACATCGTGTATTCTGAAATATTCTGACTGAGCTTCAACAAGAGCCTGTAATCTCCAGTGACATTCTTCCTCTTCCTTCACTTCCTGATCCCATATCTGTTTCGGTATATATAGAGAAAATGCCAGCGCAACTGCAAGCAGGACTATGAATATTTTCGCGAATATGGAACCTGTTATTTTCTGTTTTTCCATCATGCCTCCGACTTTAGAACCGAGTAGATTGATTCTATCCTTAATTCTATACCAGTATTGTAGGCGGGATATATTTTCCCAGTGTTTTTTCAAAAACTAAAACTTAGTTACTTATTGTATAAAAGTCAAGCAAGATTTTCTTAATATGAAATAATCCGAACAGGTCATTTTTTTGAATTTTTTTCTATGAAATCCTTTATCTTCTGTAGTCTTTTTTCCCCTATCCCCGGTACCGCAAGTATATCATCTGTAGAGGTCAACGGACCGTTCTTTTCTCTGAATTCTATGATCCGCTCTGCTGTTTTTTCTCCTATGGAACTGATCGAAATCAGTTCTTCTTTGGTAATACGGTTTATATATAGGCCGGATAAAGAATCCGAAAGAGAATTTCTAACCGCAGACTTTTTATTCTCTACAGGAGAATACTCCGGAGTGCCTGATAACTGTATAGGAATAAACTCAACCCTGGCAGGAGAGATAAGATGAAGCAGGTACCCTGTGCATAAAGCGAAGACTATAAAAACCAGCAGGTTTCGCTCTTGAGGCGTAAAGCTGAAATTACTAATTAATAAAGTCTTTAATCTTCTTAAACAGTCCATTTTTTTGAGAAGGGAGTGAATTCTCCGAGTTTTTCAGGTCATTAAACAGTTGTTTTTCCTGGCTGTTCACTTTTTCAGGTGTATATAAAGTAATATGTACCAGCTGATCTCCTCTTCTCCGGGAGTTCAGATTTGGCAGCCCCTTACCTTTCATTCTCAATAACTTTCCTGATTGAGTACCCGGGGGTATAACAAGATTTGCCCGTCCGCTAAGTGTGGGGATTTCAACTTTGTCGCCAAGGACGGCCTGTGAAAAACTTATTGTAAGGTCCAGAATGACATCATCTCCGTCTCTTTCAAAATACTCATGCTCTAATTCTTCAATAACTACGATCAGATCACCATTTGGGCCGTTATATTTACCCGCATCTCCATGACCCCGCAATGTCAAGTAATTACCATTGCTCACTCCGGCAGGAATTGTAACTTTTACAGTCTCTTCAGAAACGACGACACTCTCACCTCGGCATGCCAGGCAGGGTTCCTTGATGATCTGACCTTCACCGTTACATGTCGGACAACCTGAAACATTCACGAATTGCCCGAATGCGGTTCTCTGAACCTGTCTGATCTCACCGGCACCCTGGCATGTAGGACAGGTACTTTTTCCGCTGCCGCCCTTAGCACCGGTCCCATTGCAGCTTTCGCATGGGGCCAGTCTCCTTAAACTGATCTTCTTGATAGTTTCATTCTGGATCTCTTCGAGGGTTAGTTTCAATTTTACCTGAAGGTCCTGTCCCTTGTAGACTCTCCTTCTTGATCCGCCCTGTCTTTGCCTGCCGCCAAAAAAATCGCCGAAACCACCGAAACCGAAATCGCTGAAAAAATCTCCAAAGGCGCTGAATATATCCTCGACATTCGAGAATCCCTCAAAACCGCTTCCTCTAAGTCCTTCGTGACCGAATTGGTCGTATTTTCTCCGCTTTTCAGGATCCTTCAAAACTTCGTAAGCTTCAGCTGCTTCCTTAAATTTATCTTCGGCATCTTTATCACCGGGATTGCGGTCCGGGTGATATTTGATCGCCATCTTCCTGTAAGCTTTCTTTATCTCTTCTTCACCGGCGCTTTTCCCGACACCGAGTACTTCATAATAATCTTTTTTCTGCATAGTTTTATTTACTTACGATAACTTTGGACGCCCTTATAACTTTATCTTTGAAATAATATCCTTTTTCGTAAGTCTCCGCGATGTGGTTTGATGGAACATCTTTGTTTTCTACCTGCAGCATTGCATCATGAATTTCAGGATCGAATTCACACCCCTCAGTCTCGATCTCTTCTAAGCCTGCGTCTTTAAGGGTGGCGATCAATTTCTTATATATCATCTCAAAACCCTTAAGGAAGGATTCACCGTTCGCTTCGTTATTTTCCTGCTTCAATGACCGCTCCAGATCGTCAATAACAGGGAGAAGCTTTGAAACGAGATCCTCATTAGCTCTTTTTATCGAATCGGAAAGGAGGGTTTCTGTCCTTTTTCTGAAATTTTCGAATTCCGCCATCTTCCTGAGAAGCTGGTCTTTAAGCTGCTGGTTCTCTTCTTTCAGTTTTTTTACTGCTTTAGTCGTTTTTACTGCCGGTTTAGCTTTCTTTGTTTTATTATCTTCTTTTTTCTCTGCCATTATATTTCCGAATTACTTTAATACCTGGTTTATAACCTCTGCTGTGTAGTTTACTAGCGGTACCATCTTCGGATACCACATTCTTATCGGGCCGATAACACCGAGAGTACCCTCCTGATCTCCAATAGAGAACTGTGTCGATACTATGCTGAATGCCTTACTTAAATCTGGCTGTGAATCGTCACCAATTTTTATGAATATCCCGGGTTTGTCGGAAACTTCTTTGAGAAGATGGACAATAACATCTTTATTCTCAATAAGTTCTATGACACTCCTTACTTTCTCCTGCGGCTGGAATTCGGGCTGCTCTACAATATTCCTGGCCCCTCCCACAAAGATCTTTTTCTCATCGAAGTGGAAGAATTTATCTGCTGAATCAACAAACAGCCGGATTATATCCGAGCTTCCGTAAGAGATGTCCTGGAGTCTTTCGGATATCGTTTCCCTGATAGCTTTGACAGTCAGCCCGCTTAACCTCGAATTCAGCACATCTGCTGTCTGATCCAGTTCTGACTGGCTCAATGATGACTTGATCTCAACGACAATGCTCTTGATGATCCCGCTTTTCAGTGAAAGCACAACGAGAATCCTTTCTGTCGTAACGCTCAGAAGGGAGATCTTCTCAAAAACGGCGTCGTCGAGCGAAGGTCCGATAACTACACCAAGCTGTTTCGAGACATTTCCGAGGATTTCAGAAGTTTTATTCAGAAGAAAATCGATATTTTTGTCAAGTGTGTCTACATTCTCACGGATAGTCTTTTTTATGCTCTTCTGAAGGCTCTCAACGCGCATCAACTGGGTAACATATAGCTGGTAGCCTTCCGATGTAGGTATCCTTCCTGCAGAAGTATGGGGATGGGTCAGATATCCCATCTCCTCTAAATCTGCCATAACATTCCTGATGGTTGCGGGGCTGCAGCCGAGGTCGTATTTCTTTGCGATCACCCGTGATCCCACAGGTTTGGCTGAAAGAATATAATGATGGATCACCGCAGTCAGTACTGCCTGCTCACGCGCTTTTAAGCCTTCTATCTTCATATAAAATTCTAAGAAATTAACGAACCTGAAATATATCTAATATATAGATTTTTATCAAGTGAAATCAAGCCATTCTTAAAAATCTTCCAAGCGCAAAAACTGTCGATATAACGCTTAGAATAATACCTGAAATAACCAGGTATACGTAATATAGATCTGGCAGGATCAGCCTGATGTTCATGAAATACTGAAGGCTGTAGTTCAACGTTATAACGAACACTATCGACAAAAGGCTCCCCGCAGTTCCTATAAGCAGTCCTTCGATCAGAAAGGGCCCTCTAATAAAACTGTTTTTAGCGCCCACAAGTTTCATGATCTCGATCGACTTTCTTCGCGTATTTATCGATAAACGGATGATGTTCGAGATAAGGAAAACGGACAGCAGGAGTATCGATCCTCCAAGTCCGGCATGGCCGTATTTAATATATTCCCTGTACTTTAAAAGCTGAAAGATGATCCCGCTGCGAGAGAGTACTTCGTCGATCCCCTCGATATCAGTAAATACCGAGAGGAGAGAATCGTATTTATAGGATGTCAGGAATTCACTCTTCAGCCTTATCCTGAAGGAAGCGGGCAGGGGATTCTCATCAGGGATAAGTTCCCTGATGTCCTCTCCGATCTCGGCCTTGAATATCGCTGCGGCAGAGTCTTTGGATATGTAAACAGCTTCAGATACAGCCGGATCGTTTTCCAGTTCCGATCTCAGCGATTCCATCCGGGCTTCGGTGATATCA
>JANQEH010000196.1 GCA_028278455.1 bacterium | reverse complement strand
GTTCATCATGGTCGGGGGGCATCAGGACCATCTCGGCAGGTTATACGAAATCATGCCCGGGGCAAACGACAACGGTTCGGCTGTTGCGATAATGTTCGAGCTTGCCGACCGGATAATCCAGTCTCCCGTAAAACCGCGCAGATCGATCATGTTCAATTTCTTTGGCGCCGAGGAACAGGGAGTCAGAGGCTCGGAATATTATGTCGAAAATCCTATTGTACCCCATGAAAAGACGGTTGCGCTGCTGAACATGGATGCAGTTGGTGTCGGAGAAGGTTTCCGGGCCGGAGGCGGCGGGAATTATCCATCTCTTATGAACACCGTTGATCACTGGAACCGGAAATATGTCCACAGGACTATCAGGTCGAGCTATTCATCCAACCTCGGCAGGCCCCGGCTGGATGCGGCGCACTTTTTCTCGGCTAATATCCCTACCCTGTCGTTCGGAGGATCCGGAAGCTACAGGTACCATACACCCGCTGATGATATAACCTATCTGAATCCGGAGCTGATGGAGGATATGGCAGAGATCCTGTTCATGGCGATAATGGACATCGCCAACCGCGATGAGGTAGATTTCAGAAAAGACGCCAGAAGATCGGAGTATTGAGAGAAATACTATGCTCCTAAAATAGATACATTATTTCTCCCAAGAAGTAAAAACCAGTTCCATAAATTAGAATTGCGAAAAAAGTCCCCCTTAATAAAGGGGGATTCAAGGGGGATGTTAAAGAAACTCCACAACATTCCGAACATCCTCCATACAAGGATCCAGATCGAACGGCAGCCCCGTCTCCTCACCATACTCATCCCTGAACCGCCTGATCAGATCCAGAATATAAACCCTCCCATACTCCCTCGGCCAGCTGTGCAGGATATCCCGGTTACCCCGGAAAAACTCCATCGCAAAAACCTCCTGGTGCGGCAGCAGCACAACAGCAGGAAGCCTCTCAGCCATCCAGGCCTTAAAACCACCGTATGTAAACTCAAACCATCTCATCTCGAAACTCCGTCGTCCCCGAGCGCTTCAATCGGGGATCCAGCCTTTTATAGTCCCCCTTAATAAAGGGGGATTCAGGGGGTTGTTCATAGCCTCTCCCCAAGAACCAATAATTTATCTCGCCTCTGGCGGACCAATTACCAGCACCTCCGGTGCATAAAAGGGAGGCGCGGAGGCCCTAAAAAAACCTGTCCCGCCAACGGCGGGAGAGCCCCCGCACTGCATTCTATCAGGGAAATAGAAAAAAAACCTTAAACTCATAAATAACAAAGAACTCGCCTCAAAAAAAATTGCGGGAAAGCCCCATCCCTCCTCCGGGACCACGTGCGGAACCTTCCCGTCCGATCTCATATGGTGTTAAAAATCCATCTCATATCGCCAATATAACACCATACCGTCAAAATTGTAGGGCACGCCCCGTGCCGTAAAATAGCTTGACAACCACCACACATTTTACTAAATTCAACAAATAGCAAATTGAGGGTAGAATGTCACCAAGCAAAAAAAACGACTCCGGATTGCCATGTGAAACCTGGCAAGACTATTTTGATAAAATAAATAATACGAGTATTGGTACTGAAGATTACATCTATAGAGGACAAAAAGAAGACTGGAAATTACTGCCGAAGTTTCATCGTCCGATACCAAACTTAAATAATATACTCACGGTTGAAGCTCATCTTAGTTTTTTTAAAAAATCATTGAAAGGAAGAAGGGGAATAAATCCACCGGAACTGGACGATAAAAGTTATTGGGCGCTTGGACAACATTATGGATTAGAAACACCGTTATTAGACTGGACACTTTCACCCTATGTAGCCGCTTTCTTTGCCTTTGAAGAAGAAGGAAACAATGAAAATAGAGTAGTCTATGCCTTAAACCGAAAATTATATAACACTACATTAAAAACAAGAAAACAAAAAAGAGTAATAAAATTTGTTGAACCTGTAATAGATGAAAACTCTAGATTAATAAGTCAGAGAGGTATATTTACATATACTGAATTTCCCGAGGACATAGAATCCGTATTAAGATATCAATATAGTAATCCTGTTCTTGTCAAAATTTTTATTCCAAATAAAGAGAGAAAAGAAATGCTAATTGCATTAGATAAAATGAACATTAATCACTACACCTTATTTCCAGACCTCGAAGGTTCAGCTAAATATTCTAATATGTACAACAAAGTATATGCAACATTTCTACCGAAAACTTAGATTAAAAAACCAATTCTAAATCTATTTTTAACCTCAGTAATTATAAGAAATCACTTCTCCCCCCGCTCGATCCGTCTCCACCGGTCAACAGCATACCGCACCCGGCGGATGCTATACTTACTATCAACGCTGACATTGGCAGCCATATCTACATACATATATAAAAAAAAGGAACACACAGTCAATGCATGTTCCTTTCATTCGTGGGCGATGAGGGATTCGAACCCACGACCTCTGGCATGTGAGGCCATAGGTTAATCTTTTCTACACTTTTCCCCACTTCCAAAAACAAGGTCATATTTAGCCTCATATTATGATTATATTCTTCCCTTGCTTTCTTCTTTACGAATTGCAGCTCGATCCTTTGCTCATCTCTCCATTTCGGAGCGAGATTTTGGACATGTCGGACACCAGCGATCATTTCAACAGTATAGGTTTCTTCTCCCGAACCACAACTAAACGTTATAAAACATCCAATTATGGATATAAGAATAGTATGTCTAAACATCGCTAATTCCCTTTAACGTACATCCTGTTATAATTTATTTACAATGTGACCTCTGAATACAATCGAGATACTTACCCGAATAAGAGAATGGGAGGTCTTGCTGAGCGTGTCAATAATCCGGGTGCAGGATTGCAAAAAAAGAAAAAAGGAAAATGCAATAAAAAAACTTGGAATAAAATTAATTTTTTTGCGTATAATATAATACCTACCGTAGTAAAACCTCGAATGTTTGGAGCCACTAGAAAGAATAACTCAATATGTGTAACAATAATTGTCTGAGAAGTATAATTGATTTGTACTTCAAAAAGCAAATTCTGTATAATTTTATATTTTCTTTAAACGATGTAAAAATCATATCAATATTTTTCAGGTTTTACTTAATTTCGGGTAATATTTATGTGATATCTTATAATAATCTAAATAAGGAGTCAGTTCAATGTTAATGTCTAATTCGAAATCAATACTGTTGTCTAGTGCAGCATTGTTATTTTGGGGTCTGTTTCTGATTAACTGCGCGATTGACTCTATAGCAGGAGAGTTTCCGGAAATACAGACTGGATCATTGTTTAAAATTTCTAATATTAGAGCCATAACCGACGATACAAATCGTTTTTTAGATCCAAATTGGTCTCCAAACGGAAAAAAGATCTCATTTGCAGCTGGGGGAAATTCTGGGATATGGGTCATTGATGCTGATGGTAAGAATCTAAAAAACCTTACTAATGAGGAATGGTCTGGATGGCGACATACATGGATTTCAAATTCTGTAATAGTATTTCATAGTAGGTATCCTTACGGTAAAAACGCTCAAAGTCACCTGAAATCTGTGAATGTAAACAGCGGAAAAATCAAATCTCTATTAAAAAATAAAAACCTTATTCCTCCCAGATTAACATCGAAAGGAAATATTTTTACCAAAAACAGAGAATTAAAAAGAAACTATTTTATTGATGAAGAGGGTAAGGCAAACAAGGCAAAAGAAGAGGAGTTTGTATTTTATTTAGACAATGACCTTAGACTAGTTATGTTCAAACCTGAGGGAACTGAATCAAAACATATTTCACAAAATGAGAATATGGTAGATTATTTTGAAGTATCTCCTGGTGGTTCCAATATTGTCTATTCATCCATGGAAACAATCTACATTTATAATATTGCTCAGGGAACATATTCCAACTTGGGTAATGGAAGTAGGCCATCATGGTCTCCAGATGGAAAGCATATAGTCTACATAATAGCATATGAAAAAAGTAATGGACAAGAGAGTTCAGATATTTACGTCATGAAGGCAGATGGTTCAGAAAAAACTCAATTGACTTTTACAGAAGATGAAGTTGAATATTCTCCAAGGTGGTCTCCTGATGGAAATAAGATAGTTTTCTACTCTGGGTTAAGTGGGAAAATATATATCGCCGACATAAAATAACATATATAAATTGGAGTTACTATTATGAAGATATATAATATATTTTTAATGATATTGATTATTTTGTTTTCTTATAGTAATGATTCGGTCTCACAAGATATTATGAAGGTATATGTTGATGCCGGTCATGGAGGATACAATACAGGAGCCTTCGGTCCAAGTGGAATACCTGAAAGATGGATAAATCTAGATGTCGCAATAATGCTAAAGAATTTATTGGCATCCAGCCAAATATATGAGTATGCTATGGTTAGATATTCTGATGTCCCTGTTTTTAATTCGACAAGAGCTAGCAATGCAAATAGCTGGGGGGCAGATTTATATATTTCTATCCATCATAACTGGTGTGGTATAACTCAAAATGGACAGATCGTGGGGCCGAACACTTGGTACAATGGTACTGAGACATATTATTGTCATAGTTCGGGTACAACAACTAGGATTGAAAATAGTCATCAGTTTGCTGGATACCTTCAGGGGCAAATGCTTCTTGCATATAATTATAATGATAGAGGATTAAAAGATAATGTCGTAGAATTTGGATATCCATTAACCGTATTGTATAATACAGTTATGCCTGCTGCATTGACCGAAGCATCATTTATATCAAATGCTCAGGAAGAAAGCCTACTTTATTCAAGTACTTCACATAAATTATTACAAGCACAGGCCTTATTTAACGGTATACAAATGTACTATACAAATGTATTTTGTGCTACTCCTCCCCCTCCTCCTTCAGGACCTCCCGCTACGCCTAATAATCTAACAATTACAAATTCAGGCATACTCTATGCTAATGTTGAGTTGGATTGGAATTCTGTAAGCGGAGCAAATTACTATAAGGTTTACAGAAAAGTAAGCCATTCTCAAGAATGGCTCTGGATTGGTTCTCCAGTTTCATCCGATTTTATAGATTTAGACACTCAGATTAGAAATGAGACCGATCCAGAAGCATCTGAATTTGAATATGCCGTCACAGCTTATAATTCAAGCGGTGAATCCGGGATGTCAAATGTTGAATCAATATATGGTATGGGATTTGAAAAGAAAAAATCAGAGAATGAAGGTAATATTCCTAATTCATTCGGATTATTGCAGAATTATCCTAATCCTTTCAATCCAATTACAGAAATCAGATACGGACTTCCAAAAGCATCACATGTTACACTCGTAATATATAATGTGCTGGGTCAACAGGTTGCACAACTTGTTAATAACGATATGCCGGCAGGGTATCATTCAGTTAAATGGGACGCCTCAAATGTAGCAAGCGGTACATACATTTACAAGATCGTTGCGGGTGAGTTCACAGCGACTAAGAAAATGGTAGTAATTAAGTAATAAACTTCCATATTAATACAAAGCCCATGGTCATTGATTGTGGGCTTTTTATTTTTCAAATCCAAGAGAAGAAGTAATTATCTAATTCAGGTTTCTGTTTTTTTTCAGACTCCAATATAAAACCGTTATATATACAGACTCATTTATATTTTACTCACCATATACGGACTTAAGCAACTATATAGTAAAATCATGGTACCTACAGCGGGAGGGTACACTGGGCGGAATATATACATATCAGGGGAAATTAATTAAGAATGTAATGTAATCTATCCATTGAAAACACATAGAAAAATCAAAGAAACTCAATATATCAAAAAACAGAACTTTTGCTTAGTCTATAGTGGGAATAGTGGTGGGAGATGTAAAATAAGGCAATAAAAAAGGACTTATGAAATCAATCAGAAGTCCTTGTTTTTACTGTAGTGGGCGATGGGGGATTCGAACCCACGACCTCTGGCATGTGAGGCCAGCACTCTAACCAACTGAGCTAATCGCCCTTATTTACAATTTCGGATACTTCGCGTATACATCAGGCCTTCTGGAGGCCAGTACCCTGTTATATTCGTTTATTTCCTTGTTACGTGACAGCTCTATATCAATTTCCACGATCCGGATATCCTCAGCGTCAACCGGTGATGAAGCTATCACATTACCTTTCGGATCTGTTATCCGGCTCGCACCCGTGAAGGTCAGCCTGTCCTTACCACCTCTCTCCTCGGATCCTGTCCGGTTAGCTACAGCCACATAGACTTTGTTCTCGATCGACCGTGTTCTCATTGCATCCTGGCAATACGGCAGGACAAGGTTCGCTGGAAGAGCAATAAGGTCTGCTCCTTCAAGTGCTAATATACGGAAAACCTCCGGGAAAATCCAGTCGAAGCAGATCAAAATTCCAACTTTTACTCCGTCAAGATCAAAAACCTGCGGCAGATCGTCTCCGGGAGTGAACCAGAGATTCTCTTCATAGAACAGATGGATCTTCCTGTATTTGCCGATATATCCTTCCGGCCCTACTATCACAGCGGTATTATACAGGCTGCCGCCATCTGATTCCGCAATACCTGCGATAATATATTTCCCGTTGTCGTAAGCTATATCCGTCAACTCCCTGACAGAGTCCCCGCCGGGGATTTCCTCTGCAAGGTCCCTGGCCTCTTCAGTGCTGCAGAACTGGTACCCGGTCGTGCATAATTCAGGCAGAATCATAAGATCGGCCCGGCAATTACTGAGTTTTTCCCTGATGGCAGCCAGATTCTTTTTCCTGTCGCCGAATTCGGGAGTGAACTGATAGTAACCTGCTTTCATGATCTTTCCATATTGAAGTTAATGCGGTATATATTGATTATAAGGAAATTTGTTTAAATTACAAATACTCTAATACTATTCTTAAATGCAGCAAGAAATAAATATTTTGAACACGTCAGTGTTATTTCGTTGGCATTTTCTGAGATTTCTCGGCTTGCCCCTTTCTGCGATGCAGAATCGGGGCTTCGCTCGAAATGACAAACAGGTTATTGTCATTTCGACCGGAGTTTTGAGCTTGCGAAGAACGCAGTGGAGAAATCTCAACACCTGGATTATGAGTGAATTCTCAGGTGTATAAGCAAATAATCACGATATTACTATACTCATATAATCATCCCTTCAGTTATCCCTTTCCCACCCGGTACCTGTTCAGCAGCTCATCTGATGCCGGAGCGGCTTCAAACACCTCCGGATTGGCCTCATCACGCCCTTTCCACCACTTTATCTCAGCTCTATCGAGATGCTTTGCCTTGCTGTACCTTGCAGTGATCGCCCCGGCAATATCCCTGTTCTCCTCTGTTGCCTCACCGAAAAGAAAACAGTATGTACTGCTGTAGCCTTTCACTGTAAGTACTGTTGTGTTATCATTTATCATCCCGAAGAAGTATTCATTTTCTTCCCGGGTACGTCCGTTCACGATCTTTGCGCCGTCCTTCAGCCTGAAATGGCGTCCGAGCTTCAGGTTCCGGATGTCAGGATCGGTATCCTCCCCATGATCGAAAGCATCCCTCAGCTTAATGGAGAAATCCTCTTCTGTCAGAACACATCCGCCTGCCGGTGAAGGATAATCAGTTATCCCCAGCTCTTCGGCAAGTTTCATCTGAGGTTTCCGGTTTCTCCCGTTGAAACCGTATAGCTTCTCACGGTTTATCACACCATCCTTCTCGGGGATCGTAGGCTCGAGTATTTTTGCAGATAACGGGCGCAGGAGATAGCCCTCCAATCCTGCTTTTCTCTCGATCAGGCGCATAGAATCTCTCTGTTGGGACATCGGTCTCTGTCCGACGACCTCTCCCGTAAAAACAAACTCCGCTCCTATCTCATCCATGATCTGCTTGGCTTGTCTGAGCATGAAGATCTTACAGTCAATACACATATTCATGTTCTTGCCGTACCCATGCTCAGGGTCTTTCACGATGTCAATATAGTCTTTTCCACCCCAGATAGTAAGATAATTCACATCTCCCTTTACCTGATCTGTAGAACAGTTTTTCCCCTTGATCAGATCGGAAAAGAAGGATGTTTCCACGTTGATAGCTGTTACTTCGAAACCAAGATCAGCTATTATCCTTACCGCCAGTGTGCTGTCCAGCCCTCCCGATATCAGGCCTACTGCTTTTCTTTTTAACTTCTCTCCACCCATATATTTTCTTTATCTCGTTTATTAATGGAATAAAAACAGTTCACAATAGTATTTACATTATTTAAAACATAAACTAAGGGGTGAGAGTTTAATAATTTTTCGTTCCAAAAGCAAATATTATTTCCCTTGACTGTTTAGTATTTTTCTCTTAATTTACTGTGCTGAAAATAGCCGAAAAAACAGGAAAACTATTGACTAGTAAAGACATAGATATAGTAAAACGCGCACTTGATGGTGAGCAGGATGCCTATAATATCCTCCTGAAAAAATACAGGGGCGCAATTTACAGTCTTGTCTATAAAATGGTCAAGAACCGCGAAGAAGCCGAAGACCTCGTCCAGGAGACCTTCATCAAGGCATTTTCGGCTCTCGGGACTTTCAATGCCCAGTATGCATTCTCTACATGGCTGTTCAAAATCGCATCTAATAATTGTATTGATTTCCTGAGAAAGAAGCGTCTTCAGACAATGTCCATCGACAAACCCACCGAAGCTAAAGACGGACCTATTACAAAAGAACTTCCCGATCCCATTATCAACCCTGAAGCTGAACTGATAGATACCGAGAGAAAATCAATTATTGAGATCGCGATCGATTCACTGCCCTCAAAGTACAGAATCGCTATTCTGATGCGTCACAAAGAAGAAAAATCTTATGAGGAGATTGCAGAGGCGCTCGATGTTCCTCTCGGAACAGTAAAAGCGAGGATTTTCAGGGCGAGAGAAAAACTGAAAAAACACCTGAAAAATCAGTTTTAGCATGGACCACACAGGGGAAGATGAGTTATTTTACCTGCCTATTTCAGACGAATTAGATCTGCATACATTTCAGCCATCGGATGTAAAAGACCTCGTGAATGATTATATCAATGAATGTCATAATAAGGGTATTTACCGGGTCAGGATTATCCATGGCAAAGGAAAAAGCGTCTTAAAGCATATCGTTCACAAACAGCTAGCAAAAAATCCATTAGTAGAAAACTTTCATGACGCGGGGAGCGGATCCGGGGGATGGGGCGCCACGATTGCATATCTCAAAGAGAGCAAAGATCCGGAATGATCGGATCTATTGATAGATCACAATAAAAAACCCGGGATTGATACCCGGGTTTTATAATTTGATATGTAGACTATCTACTTTTTCTTACCTCTTGAAACAGATGTCCTGCTTACACTTCGTGTAGCAGATGATGCAGCAGAACTGCTCCTTCCAACTCGGCTTCCCGTTGAGACAGATTTTGAAGTGCTCCTGCTGGGGCTTGAATAGCTTCTCGATGAGCCTGTATAACTACGGCTGCCAGAATTTGAAGATCTGCTTGTTGAATAGCTCGATCTCGAACTCTTAGGTGTTTTGTATAGTGCAATAGCTTTCATATTCTGACGGGTTCTCTGTCCAGAAAGCTGCACAAGGCTCGCAAGGTCCCTGGGGAAATACTTTTTACTTCTAATTGAGGAATTAGATCGATTGTAAGAGACTTCACCTTTACCGCCTTTCTTCTTGACGGTCTTCCTCACAGGTGTGCGTTTGGTTGCAGTTGATTTACTCTTTGTTGGAGTTGTCCTCCTCGTGACATTCCTTTTAGGAGTAGATCTCTTTGTACTTGACCTGTTTGCAGAAGATTTAGTAACCGTACTCTTTTTCGATCCGGAACTATTTCGTGTTACCGTCCTGTTGCTCTTCGTTCCGCTTCTATTCGTAGTACTCTTCGAACCTTTATCATATCTTGAAGTTGAGCCTCTTTTGCTCACGTATCCGGATGAATTGGATTCCGTGTTTCTCGTAGTATTGGTTCGAGTAACATTACGCGTACCCTCCTGCGAATTCAGCCTGGTATAACTCCGCCTGGCGAATTCCCTCTTCTTGCCGTACCCGAAATCACTGGTATAACCATAGGCTGATCCGTAATATCCGCCTGAACCATAATAGTAACCATTGTAAAAACCTGCATAATACCCGCCGTACCTGTTCCAGGAATTATACCTCCAGTAGTAACTGTAAGGAGACATATATCCATACCACCCACCCCAGTAATAATCGAACATAAAAGGATCATAGTAATACAAACCCCACATTGAACGATGTCGAAAACGGTAAAAAGGATCGTAGTGATTCCAGTAATACGAAGGATAATTCCAGTAATAATCGTACATGTGACTGTCTAAATAGTAGTAATGGTGGGTTTCAAGCGCATACTCGTCGACATATTCATCCTCAACATCGACTTCTTCATCAGGCTCATATTCAACATCATGCACGACTACACGTCTCGGTTCATGCTGAACCAGTACAGTGTAACAGTTTAATAAAACACTAAGACTTATCAATAAAGCCAACACTGATGCTTTTTTTAGTAGCGACATTGACATCGCCCCCTTTCTTAAAGGTAGACTTATACTTCCCCTATGTATAAATACAATCTATTTCAATAAAAATTCCATTCTTAATTATATAGTCGTTAAAAAGTACCATTTCATTAATCAATTGTCAAGTTTTTTCCAAAAAATCAACTGAAATTCAGTGACCTAAAGAATTTTGTTACATTGTTCTTGAATTTCTCCGCCAGATCCGGGTTTATCAAAGCAATTCCAAGAAAAAGGATTAATATACCCGGAATAACTGGAAGCAGTAATGAAGCTGTACCTAATATTATCAGTGGTATAGCAATTATCATACGCCATTTTCGGAAAGATTCGATTCTGCTGAGTAGTGATCTTTTTGTACCCGTCATTAGAGTCTCCTTGTTAGCCCGTTTACAGCCTCTATTATTATATACGGCAAAACACGAAATATTTTCCATTTTTTTTGAAAATATTTTTAATATTGTGTTTTCGGGCAGGATCAATCTATGAAAGGTTCCCTGACAAGAAGCCTTTTAAGGCCCAGATACAGGAAAAGTACTCCAATAAAGGTTACACCGAGTTTATTGTACAGAAGCCTTGTATTCCATAATTCGATGTTGAGCGCATCAGGTTTTGCATATGGACTCAGGTAGAGAAACCAGACCGATTCATATAGTGGTTCGGCAATCATAAAGATTATGAAGCATATCACAAGTGTGATCAATCCTGCCGCATAACCGCTTCGAAACTTTGTTGAGAAATAAAAGGTCAGGTTCGAGATAAGAATGATCGGTACATATGCATGGATCAGCATATCGGGAAAGTGAAAATCAGCTACGAAAAAGAATATTGTAAGCACAAGAATAATCTGAATAAAAAACATCAGCACATACATTACAAGGAGCTTATAAAGCCAGACTTTATAGGGTGATCCCGGAACGGAGAACATGGTCTCTATTGTATTATTCTCCTTTTCATACGAGACCAGCATCATTGCCAGATAAACGGAAAGGATCAGCATCGGCACCAGGTTCATCATATAGAATGCAACTTCAACCGGCATTGCCCCTGCGTCAGTGAAGTTCATAATACTTATAAGGAAAACCTCGTAAAGGATGGCGAAACCTATGAAATAGATAAACTTCCCTGAGAAGAGTATCCTCCGGGTCTGGCCGATCAGGAACATAGAATTCGAAATAAATGACTGCGAAATAGTATTCATGATCTTAAACCGGGTTCAACATTAGTAGATACGCGTCTTCCAGGGTAGGTTCAACCTGTCTTGAGGTCAACTCCTTCTCCTGTTCTGTCGAAATATATCTAATCTTTACACCCTCTTTTTCCTTTATATGGGATACAATACTGAGTTCAGTGTTCCAGTGGGTAAAATCTTTTTCTTCAATTAATGACTCCCAGACTTTACCTGTCGCCATCTTTCTCATTACCTCCGGCTCACCCTGGAAAAGCACCTTACCCTGGTTCAGAACTGCAACTTCCCGGCATGAGGTTGATATATCCTCAACGATATGAGTGGAGAATATCACTATTCGGTTTTTGCTCATTTCAGCAAGCATATTCCTGAATCTGATTCTCTCACGCGGATCCAATCCTGAAGTAGGTTCATCTACAACTATTATCTTAGGCAGGTTCAATAGTGTTTGAGCAATTCCCACCCTCTGCTTCATTCCGCCGGAGAATGTTTTTATTTTATCATCTTTCCGGTCCCAGAGGTTAACATTTTTCAGAACACTCTCAACAAGTTTGTGCCTGTCTTCTTTCTTTCCCCATCTGCTTACCAGTGCCAGGTAATTAAGGTAATTCCACGCTGTAAAATTACCATGAAGGCCGAACTTCTGAGGCAAATAGCCGATATAAGACTGGATCGAATCCCTGAAATCACCTAGTTTATAATCATTGAAATACACTATACCTCTTGACTGGTAGAATATATTCGAGATCAGTCTCATTAATGTAGATTTCCCTGCACCGTTCGGCCCTAATAGTCCGAACATCCCATTTCTGATCGTAATATTTACACCATGCAGCGCACGAACCTCAATCTTCTTTTTCCCGATCACAGGGATCTTCAGGAGCAGACGGTAGAATCTGCGCCTTGTCTTGGAAAATTTACCTGTGATCTCATGTACTATTATCTCTTTTCTATATATTTTTCTTGTTACCACTCTTGCATACCAGAGGAAGAGCCAGGTGAACATGAAAATTACCGGCCAGGTAAAAGTAGAATCCCATGCCGTTTTAAGGTATACCATCATGGCAATTACTGCAAATATTCTGGCGACAAAATAAAGCCTGGGATGCTTCGGCTTCATACCTGTTATATCTTCTTTGCCTCTATTCCTTCTATAAAGCCTCCTCACTGTGCTCAGAGTATTCATCGCAAGAAAGTAGGTAAAGATTGTCAGCATAAGTATCCAGAATTTATTTTCTATGAAGGTATGCAGATAGATAAAAAAACCAAACAACGGTAGTTTCCAAAGCAGGTTCTCAGCAATTGCATCATAGTCTATGGATAATAAACCTCGTTTATCCAGATTCTCTTCCTGCCTTGTCCTTTTGCGCCAGTCTTTTTTGAATTTCCCCGGTTCATTATATATCTTGGTCAGGTTATGTATCGATATCTTCAGATCATTTCCGAAACTGATTTTGCGTTTTTTCAAATCGAGATAATTGAAGAAATTGAAAACAACTGCATTTATGATTACAAGACCAAATACTATATTTACACTCATCCACAGCTTGCTCTCATTCCAGAAGTAAATAAAAACTACGAACGTGACATTTAATATAACGTGTAATATCACCCCTGTCCTGCCGCCTTTCAATATTCCCCCAATGAAATTGTCAATGCTAACAAACAGAACCGGTACATATACCAGGGTAAGCAGGCTTGCAAAGCTTAAACCGCCGATAAGTCCTATGGCGAACGGAGGCCAGATTTCATTTGCAGCTCCCGTCTTCAAAGCAAACGGCAGGACACCGAGAATTGTCGTTATCGACGTCATCAGTATCGGCCGGACTCTTGCCCGGCTTGCATGGAGAACTGCCCTGCTGCTGGTGAAGTTGTGCTTCTCCCGCAGAATAAGGATATAATCTATAAGTATTATACCGTTATTCACGACTATTCCAAGAAGTACGAGCCATGAGATCATAGCAAAGATTGATAATGATGTACCTGTGAATATCAATCCCCAGAGCGTTCCCACCAGTGCAAGAGGAATAGCTGAAAAAATGATCCACGGATACTTAATTGATTCGAACGTGGCGGCAAGTATCATAAAGATCAGTACAAATGCAAGGATCAGGGCATTATATATTGGGCTCTGCGTATCCTCTTCATGTAATATCTCAACAGAGAATCCTCTCGGAATCTGAGTATTTTTTATTGTATCGTCTACCCTTGCCCTGAGAATGTTTAAATACTGCTTATCCTGAGTATAAAGGTCTCTGAATTCGTAAGTTATTTCTATCTGTCTTTCGTGATCAATCCTGTTAATTGATCTCGGTCCTTCATCGATAATGAATTTCGATACATTCTTAACAGGTACTAGAGTTCCGCCGGGAAGAGGAATGATCATGCTTTTAACTTCATCAATAGTCTGTGTTTCAGCTTCTTTATCAAGTTTCAGCCTTATTAGATATTCGCCATCTTCATCTTTAAGCTGTTTTGTCATTTCCTGGCCGCCTGATCTGATCGCCCAGAGCGCAGCCATAACACGGCTCATTGTCAGACCGTTCTGATCGAGTGCTTCCTGGTCTCCCCACACCTGCAGTTCAAGCGCTCCACGCTGAAGTCCTGTTCTTACTCTCCGGATCTCCGGAAACGATTCAAGACGCTCTTCAATATCTTCGACCAGGTGCTTCATTTTTTCCTGATCATGTCCTTTTACAATTATTTTCTCTTCTTGAGATCCTAACAGTGCATCGAGGGGATTCCCCCCACCTCCGCCTCCGCCGCCACCGCTGCCGCCGCCTCTTCTTCTATCATCCTCAAACGAAATCTCTGCATCCGGAATTACCCGAGCCTGACGTTCGAAATACTCTCTGATCTGCTCGAGAGACATTTTTTCATGTTTTTTTCCAGATCGTTCGTTTTTCTCAAGGAAACTCAGCGTAACTGTAGAGTTTTCTTCATTCACCAGAGTTCTGATCTCCTTTATGATATCGATCGAGTCAGCAAGAGCTTCTATATTCTGTGTGGCCCTGTCTGTAGCCTTAAGTCCCAAACCCCGCCGCATATCAACATATATTGGCAGTTCTTCTTCACTCTCAACATCCTCGAATGTGGTCATAAAAGGAATAGTCGAAACCAGGGTGATAATAAACAATATCATAAGAAAAATAAATGTTTGTCTTGGAGACCGCAGTCTTGACTTCAGAAGAACAGTAAAAACTTCCATCAATCTGCTTTTCTGCCATTTTCTGACAATTGAATCTCTCAGGCCGAGGTCAGCTTTTTTTGCCCCCCTGGCGCTTAGAAATTGAGATGCGACCATCGGGATGACCGTGAAGGCAACGAGTAGTGAGATCAGCAGCGGGAATATTACTGCAAGTGAAAGCTCTTTAAGAATGACAAAATACTTATTCTGCATAAAGATCGTTGGTGTAAAAACCGCTATAGTTGTTCCCGTGGATGCGATTATGGCTTTTGTTACTTCTGATGTACCTTTTATGCTTGCTTCAGACGGACTCAAACCAAGGTCATAATGCCTGAAAATGTTCTCAAGTACAACAATACTATTATCAACCAGCATACCTATGGCAATAGCCAGGCCGATCAGAGACAGGATGTTAATTGTCAGACCGGTATAATACATTATATTGAATGTGATCAATACTGAAAGCGGGATCGAGATTAAAATAACTGTTACTGTCTTGATATTCCTTAGAAAGAAAAGTAGTACGAGAAGAGCCAGAAGAGCTCCTACAACCGCTAGTTTCTCGACCTGATTAATAGTATCCTGCATTAATTTTGCAGAACTGAAATTTACGACTATCTCGATGTCTTCCGGCTCAAGCATCCTGTTCAGCCTGTCTATTTCATCCTGCACTCTATCGGCAGTTCTTATCAGATTAGAAGTATTATCCTTTATTAGAAATACACCAACTGATGACTGCCCGTTAATCCTGAAAATCTGGTTCTCTTCTTCCTTTGCAAACCTGATATCCGCAATATCTTTAAGTTTAAGCGATATTTCTTCCTTTACTACAAGGTTTTCCAGATCGCTGAGCCTGGTCATTTCACCGGAAAATGTCACAAAACTGATTGTATTACCGTCAAGTACTCTGCCCAGATATTGTTTCTCAACATTACCGTTTTCTATTGTAGACATTATCATAACGAGATCAAGACCGTAATTAAACGCTTTCTCCTGATCAACATCTATATGTACTTCCCTGAGTTGACCACCGCTTACGTTGACGCTTGCAATCCCGTCGACTTTCTCGAGCTCGAGTTTGATCTTGTCTTCCGCTATCTTTCTGAGCCTGTCTATCTCGCCTCCGCCTCTAATCGACAACTGCATAAGAAAATTCGAGAACATTTCAGTACTGAAATCTCTTCCTACAAACACCCTGCTTCCGGCCGGGAGTGTTGCAGAAAGCGCATTCATTTTCTGCTCAAGTTTCAGAGCAGTATATTTCATATCTGTATCTATTTTGAATTCAATCCTGATCGATCCTCTGTCATTCCTCGCTGTTGAATAGATCTTTTCAACATTTTTCATTTTTGCAATTTCCTGCTCTGCTGGGATCAGAAGGTCTTCTTCGAGCTTTTCAGGGGAAGCGCCGGGCATTGCTGCCTGGACCGATAGTTCAGGGAATGTCAGATTAGGGAGGAGCTGAACGGGAAGCTGTCTCCATGATATAACACCGAGAATGCTCAATGCTATATAGAACATGATCGTGGTAACAGGTCTTTTTATCGCTAATCTGGTCAAAAACATATTATTCGAATAGTTTTCAGTCTAGGATATTCGTATCTGCTTGTCTCTATATTTTTTCGGTCTGAATCCGTCAAGGATCAAGTATAGACACGGTGTTATTACCAGTGTCATTATTGTCGATGTCGCAAGGCCCCCGATAACCGCATATGCCAGAGGTGCTCTCAGTTTTGCACCTTCTCCTATACCTATTATAAGGGGCATCAGCGCAAGCATTGTTGTAAGACTCGTCATGATTATCGGCCTGAGCCTATCCTGACCGGCCTGAAGCACTGCTTCCGTTCTTTCCATTCCTCTACTTCTGAGTATACCTATATAATCTACAAATATGATGGCATCGTTCACAGCAATGCCTGCCAGCATAATTATACCTATAAAAGCCATTATACTGAACGGCATATTCAGAAAATAAAATAACACAACCGAACCAATACCTGCCATGGGAACTGCTAATAGTATGGTAAACGGATGAATGAAGGACTCAAAAAGAGAGGCAAGAACCATATACACAAGGATAATCGCAAGTAAAAGGGCGAAACCCAGCTCAGAGAATGCCTTCTGTCTTTCCCTTTCTTCGCCTGATATTTCTATTAGATAATCCCGAGGCAGGCTGATCTGATTGATTCTCTGGTTGACATCATCAATAATCTCACTGTATTTAAAATCATCCCTGATATCTGCAATTATGAATCCCACCCTGCTCTGCTCTTCCCTTTCAATTTTTTTCGGACTGTAGACTTTATTAAGATCGGCAATATTTTTCAGGGAAACTTTGGCTCCGGTGCTGGTTGTAATAGAGATCTTATTTAATTCTTCAATATCCATCTTTGGATAGGCCACCCTGATATCCCTGTCTGTTCCGAGGTAGTGCATATCACTTGCAACGTTTTCTGAAAGTCTGTTCCTGACAGCATCAACAACAGTATTCATATTTAGTCCCAAACCGGCTGCTATAATTCTCTTTAGCTCGATATTGATCTCCGGTCTACCTTCCTGGAAACTCGTTTTCAGATTGAAAATCCCTTCAATATCACTTATTGCGGAAACCAGTTCTCCAGATAATTCTTCAAGCTGATCGAGTTCAGGACCTTTTATCATCAAAACTAATCCTCCTGAAAGTCCGCCTAATGTATGCTCAACTGCGGACTGCTCGAGCGCAAATTCTGTCTGTATCTCCGGCAGGTCATTTACGGCATTCTGGATAGACTGGATAAAAAGGGTTGTCGGTAGGTAAGTTCCGTCTCCCTTATCCTGCATATGTACAGTAACTGTTGCCGTGTTGCTTCCTTTGTCTTCTTCCATGTAGTAATTAACAGTGGTCTGTTCGCCGATCTCAGAATAGACTGAACCAACATTACCATTTGAGTTTTCCATTATAAGATCTTCGACAATCTTAGACAGACTTGATGTTGTCTCAAGCCGAGTTCCTTCCGGCAGGCGAATATCAATAGTAAACTGCCGCTGGTCTGATTTCGGAATGAATTCTGTTCCGACCTGGTCTATAAGCATCACTGTTATGAAAGTAACTATAAAGGCTCCGATAACTACCTTCCATTTATTATTTACAGCCCTGGTTAAAAGTCCGACATAGAATTTGCTTTTCAACTGCTTGAATTTTGTCTCCTTTTTAACCTTTATCAGTTTCGATGCAGCTGCCGGGATAAGCAGAAATGCTACAATCAGGGAAGAAACAAGAGAAAAAGCCACTGTAAATGCCTGCTCTTTGAAAAGCTCAGCTCCGATACCGTGAACATAAATAATTGGCAGGAATACTATTACAGTTGTTGCAGTTGAAGCCAGTATTGCAATGCTTACTTCACTTGTTCCAGCCACAGCAGCCTCTTTTGGATCTTCACCGAGTCTCAGATGCCTGTATATATTCTCCATCACGACAATAGAGTTGTCCACCAGCATGCCTGCTCCAAGAGCGAGCCCTCCAAGCGTCATGATATTCAAAGTGAGATCATTGAAATACATCAGGTTAAAAGTTGCAATAATTGAGATCGGTATCGAGAAAACGACAATCAATGTTGACCAGAAATTCCTGAGAAAAAGCGTTAATATAAGTATCGCAAGAATAATTCCCATACCTGCGGCGAATTCAACCTCTCCGATCGCGCTGTTTATAAAACTCGCCTGGTCTTTTGCGAGAACAAAATCGAGATCGGGAAAATCCCTCTTCAGGGTTTCAATCTCTTTCCTGACTTCCATAGAAGTCGCAACAGTATTCTTTTCGGCTTCTTTGTAAACAGCTACACCAACACCTTCTACCCCGTTATATCTTACTATCGATTTAACTTCCTTGTCGAGGTATTCAATATCTGCAAGGTCTTTTACATATACAGGTACTCTCTGTACTGGCTGCTGACTGCTATTATTCCTGCCCTCTTCACGCCCACTACGCACAGATGTTCTGTTCCCATAACCCACCACAAGGTTATTGATCTCTTCGAGGGACTGAAATTCTCCAATCCCCTTTACAATATAGACTTTCTCATTGTCTTCCGCCCTGCCGCCCGATTCATTGATATTCGTTCCCTGGATTTTGCTGATAATATCTGAAGGCTGCAGATTATATGCCATCAAATGATAAGGCCTGAGCCTAATAACTATTTCCTTTTCTCTTCCCCCTGATATCTCGGCCGCAGCGACTCCATCGACACGCTGGAGCCTTCTGCGGATCACTTTTTCAACATCATTTCTGACATCATCAAGGTCCTGCGCTTCCTTCGGTAAAACACAGATCGTAATTATTGGTGCAGTTCTCGGATCATATCTTTCGACCACAATATTTTCGACATCCCTGTCTCCAGAATAATTAGCTGCAACCTTCTGAACATCCAGGAGTGCAAAATTCATATCCGTATCCCAGTCAAACTCTACAGTTACAAGGGATAAACCCGTCAGAGATGAAGAGGAAACCTTACTGACATTATTTAAAGTACTTACAAACGACTCGATATTTTTTGTATATTTCCTTTCGATCTCTTCCGGAGGTTTTTCCCCGGCTTCGAGACGAATGACAATCTTCGGGCTGGCTATATCCGGCAAAAGGTCAGTCCCGAGATTCCAAACCGAAATCACTCCCAGAAGCACAACTCCCAGGAACAGCATCGAAGTACTGACCGGGTATTTTACTGCAAATCGGGGTATATTCATCGGGACACTCTTACTTTGGTATTGTCTTTAAGTGTTTCATAACCTCTTACCACAAGCCTGTCGCCTTCAGCAATTCCCTCAAGAATTTCTGCATATTCGACATCCCTGATACCAACGGTTACTTCCTTAAGCTTTGCAACCTGGTCTTCCACCACGAATACAACCTCCCGGTTATTTCTTGTCAGTATTGTATATTTGGGGATGCGAAGAACCCTGCTCTTTTTTTCTACTACAATATCGGCTTTAACAAACATACCGGGCCTGAGCCTTAGGTCGCTGTTCTCAATTTCTACTTCGATCTGAAAAGTCCTGGTCTGGGGATCTATTGTCGGGCTGATCTTAGATATATTTCCTGTAAAAATTTCGTCTTCATAGGCAAAATTTGTAATATTTACTTCCTGTCCAATACGAATCTTACCGATATCATCGTTAGTTATATTCAGTTCACATTTTACCTTATTATATCTCATTACCTTGCCGATCTCATCACCCTGATTAATCTTTTGATCGTCAATGATTGCCGCAGATTCAGCAAAAATCCCGTTCATTGGTACTTTTACATTCATTTTCTCCAGGTCGAGCAGAGCTGCCTGGTAATTCAATTCGGCATCGAGTTTTGTCCTCCTGGCAGTTTCGACTTCTCTTTGAGATGTTCCGCCCAGCTCAACAAGCCTCTCCTTCTCTTCAAGATCCTTGACGGCATTATCCATTGCAAGTTTTTTTGATTCTATCCTCACGCTGAGAACAAAATCTTCATTTATTAAGGTAGCTATCACCTGGTCTTTAGTAACCCTGTCACCTTTAGTGAGCAGTCTGCCGTTAGTTCTGCTGAATTTTATCACACCGCCGACTTCAGCAATGATCGGCATTTCCTCTTTAGCTGAAAGAGTTCCTGTCAGAGATATATATGAAGCAATATCGCCTTTGGCCACTTCTTCGATCGTTACTGGAACACGTAGTACTACAGTATCTGTTGAACTCTGGTTGGAGCACTGAATAAATAGCAATATCACAACGGCTAAAGTAAAATTCCTGGTAAAGTATCTCATATTTATACCCTCAGATTCGCATATCGGTTTAAAGGTCTGACTTTGAAAAAACACCTAATAAAGAAAGAAAAGTATGCGGTATAGTTTCAAACCTAATATGTATGACGTTAAATCGTTAATAATTATTGCATGATTTTCTGAAAATCAGGAAAATAATAATATAAGTCATTTTATGATAATTATCATTAACATTTTAATACTGATATAATTATTGATGTGATTGTGCTTTACAGGTATTTTTCACCTTGTGGAATCGGGGCTTGCTGTATTCCGCTCTGTGGTCTGAGGTACTATTATCCTGTCGCTGCTGTCAGGACTGAAAATGGATTGAAGTACATATATCAGTAATACGAAGGCAATAATTGCGAATGTCAACACAAGGCCCTTTTTATACTGAGGTATCTGCTCGTTTTGATTTTGTGTTCCGTCTGCTATCGGTACTGAAGGCTGATATGTTTCCATTCCCGATGAGCTGTCAGATGATGATTCCGGATAAGATTTTCCAAGATTTGTCTTGATCTGTTCGTTAAATTTTGCAGCAATCTCATCAGGATTAAGGCCGAGAGTTTTTGAATAGGTTTTCAGAAATGCGAGTACATAAGGGCTATTCAGGAAATCGAACCTGTCTTTTTCCATTGCATCCAGGTATTCCAGTTTAATCCTTGTTTTCTGTGCCAATTCCTCTAGAGCAAGCTGTTTTTCTTTCCGGGCTTTCTTTAGTTCAGAACCCAGGTTTATTTTTTTTTCCTTCTTATTCTCTTCCATATTCCGCCTGAACCTGTTTTATCATCTCAGATAATATACAATATAACTTTCTTAAAGGCAATCCCACAACGTTAAAATAACATCCGTTTATTCCATTGATGAAAATTGATGCTAATCCTTGTATTGCATATGCTCCTGCTTTATCGGAATATTCTCCTGTATCGAGATACCATTTTATCTCATCTTTAGACAAATTCGAGAATGATACATCAGTCTTTTCATAGCCTGAGAGTCTGATTTTCTCTGGACAAGCACACACTGTTATCCCTGTAAATACCTGGTGAATTTTTCCACTAAGAATGGAAAGCATCCTGTATGCATCCTCTCTTCCGACAGGTTTTTCAAGTATTTTATTGTCAAGATAAACTATAGTATCGGCTGTTATAATATACCCTTCCGGGATTCTGTTAAGTGTGTTTTCTGCTTTTAATTCTGAAGCCCTGACAACATATTCTCGAGGTTCCAGAGAATGATCGAAATTTTCCTCGGTATTATTATCGAGAATTTCGAAGTCTATTCCCAGGTTTGAAAGGAGTTCTCTTCTTCTCGGTGATCCGGAAGCAAGATATACAGTCCTGTCGGGAACTATTATTTTTCTATTTTCTATTGCCTTCACCGTGGAGATATCTACAACGTGTCAAAAAGTCCCTGAAGCCTTACAAGGAGCACATCCGGCTGATCCTGAGGATGATCCATACCGGGAAGAAGTATGTCCAGAACTGCGACAACTTCCTCATATATACCGAGATAATAATATGAATGCGCTTTCACTAACTGTAAGTCTTTCCAAGTAATCTCGGTATCATAATCGAATATGTAAGCTGATTCGAGATTTAACGCTTCATCTGCATATGTAATAGCATTAGCATAATCATTCTTAACATTATAGACTAAAGCAAGGCCTGCATAAGCATCAACACTCTCAGAATCTTTCGCCGCAGCCTGCTTCCACCAGTCGATAGCAAGATCATATTTTACATCTTCAGGCCCGGAAGCAGTTTTTGCGTAACACCAGCCTTTTCCTGTAAATGCGTCCGCTACATTGGAATCAAGGTTGATAGCCTCAGTAAAATCACTCAATGCTCCGTCATAGTCTGGACTGGATGCGCTGAATTTATTCCATGCCTGTTCAATAAGTTCGAGTACTTCATTACTGGGCCCTCCTGGTCCGTTACTTCCGCATCCGGTAAGCCCTGTAACAAGAATAAAGGATAATAAACAAATTACAAGATATTGTTTTTTCATTATTTTATCAGGATCATTTTTTTAACATCAGAGAATTTACCAGCCGAAATTCTGTAAAAATACACACCTGTACCTACACTCATCCCGAGATCATTTCTACCATCCCACGAGATATGATGCATGCCAGCTTCCATCGGATCTGAAATGAGTGTCCTTATTTCTTCACCGAGAACATTGTAGATCTTCAAAGAAACAAATACAGGTTCTTTTAGTCCAAATTCGATCATAGTTGAGGGATTAAACGGATTCGGATAATTCTGTTTAAGTATGAATTCTTCCGGTACCTGAATGTCCGGGATATCACCTGCCCATAACTGGAAAGTCCCAAGTTCTTTTGTATACGTTATCACTATCCTTCTTTCTCTGTCGATGGATGATGAAACCGGTATCCATACATTATCCTTTAAATATGCAATATACAAAGCCTCTTCATTCTTTCCTCCCGGGAGCAGTTCAGGAAATTTGAATATAATCCTGACATTATCATTTGTAGTAATCTTTGGACCGAAAGTGACAGGATCAGTTACAGGGATCGAGTTATATCCCGGTGGACTGATAGATGATGACATAAATGGTGAGCTGAATCCGTCAACAGCAGACATCATCATTTTTTTCGGAATATCTCCAGATCCGATCTCGAGCTTTGCACTGCCTGAAATACTTGAAACAACACTGCTCATCCCCGGTTCAACACCTTGCAGTGTAAACGATATTGTAGTATCACTAGTCAGAAATCCGAATTTACTCATGCTTGAAAAATCAAGAGTTACAGTACCACTCTCTGTAATTGTTATGTCGTTATCGACAAAAACCTTTCCTGAACTTCCAGAAGATACAAGGTCAAGATCTGCCTCTGAACCATTCACGCTGATGCTTCCGGTAACTGTTGCAGAATTCAGAGGTTCAGTTCCGGTGAGGTATACATCGAAGTTTTCGGTAAAAACGGGATTTTGAAGAAATCCTCCCGTCAAGACCGGAGGCTCATCGTCAAGGAATGCCATTTCTGCCCTGATCATCAGGTCATAATCGCCAAGTTCAACCGGATCACCATCGGTTGTCACGATCAATTCAGTAAAACTCGCCCATCCGGGACTGCTGTGAGTCGGGCCGTATAAAACGTAGGAGAAGCATTCGGTTTTATCAGAATTATCGACGGCTATACCGAACCTGTTGTTTTCAGTATCGGAGTGTTCCAGTGATATATAAAAATCACCGTGATATTCTGAAAGTGTATCATGATAATCTGTAAGATCGACTTCAAGCCATACAAATGACTGAGTATGCGCCAGTGTGATGATCTGTGGAGGAATAATATCATTTCCGGGAGCTCCGTCAGGGCCTGTATCGTCATACACCCTGAATTTCATTCTTGGACTACCGTTTTCCACAGTATCCATTGAAACATATGCCTTCGCGCCCAGAAGGTAACTTTCATCATTCAACGCTTCAAACTTGACAGCCCATCCATAACCGGCATCTCTCTGGGTATGCTGAAGTCCCGTCGCAGATCCGGTTATGACGTCCGGTGTCCCGTCATCGTACTTAACTTCTCTGACAAAATATGCCTGATCGGCATTTACACTATATGTATACCCGGTAGTAATATCTTCAGTATTTATGTAAGCGAAGACAGTTTCTGTATGGTCAATATTCATCGTTGAATCTGTATACATCATACCTGGTGTCAATTCGGAAACTACCGGAACATTATTTACCTCATGCATTGCATATAATTTAATATTGCCTGTGTATGATGCATTGAGGTTGCGCCCGTTCTTGAATTTCACATAATCGACAGCGAATCCGCTCACCTGTCCGTTTAGTTCATCTTTCGGATAATTATTAACCGTCTTTTCAGCGGGTACCTTCATATTCTGCGCCTGGTAATAACTGTACCCATATGCCGGATTTATCGAAATATCATTGACATAGTTCGCAATAAACCAGTCCTGGACTATATCCTGAAATGTTCTCCCGCCGCCGTATGTTCCCAACAGCAAGGTCAAAGTTGTAAGTCCGTTTGCAGGATCCTGGACGAGATCCTTTATAAAATCGTCACCAAGCTGTTCCCAGAGATATAGCATGAAAACCTGCGCCCTAGCATAATCCGAAAGGACCATAGAATTGCTCTCATCCTGCTCCCAGTCCAGCAGGTATCTGTCGGTGTTATTCAGGTATAACTGGGGATCATCCCACCCCTGACCTGTAACGATCTGGGCGAGCTGGGATGCTCCTTCGTTAATAAATGTAATCTCATCTGTATCGTAATTATAGTGGATCAGGTGCTGGTATTCATGCGCTGCTGTCATAAGGACTACACCTCTTTCGATCGCAGGGTACAGATCAAGGTACAGCATATCTCTCTGGTTAGAATGCTGCTGGTCTTTTTGATCTTTGCTGTAAAAATATCCCGAGACAAAGCTTGTAACTCCTCCTGTCCCATAAAAATCCTTAATATCCAGGAGAAAAATATCAGATATACCATCTCCATCTTTATTCGGTTCTGAACCGAAGAAATCCCTTTCAATGCCAATAATACCTTTGTTCTGATCTATGGAGCCGGCCGGAGTAGAATTCTCGAAATTCTCCATCAGATCATCGAGGATCAGGTCAGTTACTTTGCCATTCTCAATACTTTCCTTTTCTGCCCAGATATAAACCATACTGCCCTTCCTTTTTAGTACGGCTGTAACAGAATAATGAGAGTCGGTAGTGTAATCATAAGCCCACAGCTGGATCTCATCATTCAGATTGGGCACGGCACCAGCTTTATACCATGCAGGCTGCTCAAGTCCGGTTTTTGAGAGTACAGGATACATCCTCCTGGTATTCTCATCGGCAATTCTGATCCTCTCCGGAGTAAGGAGTGGAGTACCGGAAATGTGCTGTCTTTCCGTAGAAAATAATCCAATGTCCTTCTGTGCTGCAGCAGGAAGCGGCCATATCAAAGCCAGTAACGGTATTAATATCTTATTTCGTATTTTCATGGATTCATCAGTGTTGTTAGTAAGTATAATAGAATATACAAATTATACGGAATAAAATTCCGTCTTTTTTGTAAAACAGGTTATTAATATAATTAAGCCTGTGTATAATGTCAACAGCTTAGAAAACTCAATTGATTCCCCAGACTTTTACTTATCTTGTGAATACTATTTATGGAACGGTAAAACAAAAATAATTATTTGCAACGCAAGAGGTTGTTCAGCCAAAAAAATGGAACAAATACTCTTCAAAATCAGTATTTATATTTAGGTATTTTTTAAGTAATTGTTTATATTCGTGATTAAGTTTTACAGGATTAATTTTCTAATAGTAATCAGGGAGATATTAGATGAAGAAAAGCAGATATTTATCGGTAACTTTGATCACTTTGATTAGTGTCTCCGTTATATTCTTCAGCTTTACATTTTTTCAACAGTATGATAATGAGAGAAACATACTCAGAAAAACAAAGATCTTTTACCAGGTCATTCAGCATATCATGGACGACTATGTCGATGAGGTCGATGTTGAAAGACTGATTAATAAAGCGATCGAAGCCATGATGGAAGAGATCGATCCGCATAGTAATTACCTTCCCCCTCAGAATTTTGAAAGAATGAGCGAGATGTTCCTCGGCTACGAAGGTATCGGCGTTCAGTTCAGGATGATCAATGGGAAACCGACAGTGATGCATGTTCTGAAAGATGGCCCTTCTGAAAGAGCCGGTATACAGCTTGGAGATAGAATAATTGGAGCAGACGGTAAAGACCTTGTAGGTCTGGCACAGGATGATATACCTCCTATCCTTAAAGGTCCGAGAGGTACCCGGGTAAAAGTCATGATCGAAAGGCCCGGAACCGAGAATCCTATTCCTGTGACTATCACCAGGGGCAGAGCCATACAGGAATCTGTCAGGTATTACTACATGATTGATGATAAGACCGGATATATCAAGCTCGATACATTCTCCAGAACAACTGGGAGCGAGATCCAGCGCGCAATAAAGATCCTTGAATCCCGTGGGATGGAAAAATTGGTTTTCGACCTGCGTCAGAACACTGGTGGACTGCTTTCACAGGCAATCGAAGTAGCAGATCAGTTCATGAAAGGCGGGAAAAAAATTGTTGAAACTCGCGGAAGGATCCCATCTGCCAATAATGTTTATAAGTCATCAGAGAGTCCTGCCGACTTTACTGAAGCGATGATAGTTATTGTCGATGAGAATTCTGCAAGCGCTTCGGAAGTTGTTTCGGGTGCTTTACAGGATATGGACAGAGCATTGATTGTAGGGAAAAATACATTTGGAAAAGGTCTTATGCAGAACCAGATTCAGTTTGAAGACAGATCAGCTCTGGTGCTCACAACAGGCAGGTGGTATACTCCGCTTGGAAGGCTTATCCAGAAAGAATATGATAATAAATCCAGGGCAGAGTACCAGAGAGACGCGAGAAACGATTCTCTGAATACTATGAGAGATCTTGATGAAGACAGGCCTTCGTATAAAACTCCGAGTGGAAGAATAGTATATGGCGGAGGCGGCATCAGACCGGACGTTGAGCTGGATGCAACAGATTTCGTAAATGGTGATGTGTTCTGGCTTGAGAACTTCTCAGCGCCTCAGCCTATTTTCCTCTATGCACAGGAATTCAGTATTAAACATAAGAATAGATGGAAAGATTATTCCGATTTCATGATGAATTATAACTTTGATAAAACTGAACAGCAAAAATTCATCGATTATTATAAAACCGCAACTGCAGGAGCTGAAGGACAGGTTAAGGCTCTTTATGACAGGGCGATCGAGAATATGGGTGATATAGGAATCTACTTTAAAGCCCGCGTAGCAGAATTTCTATGGGGTGACGAAGCAAGAATTCGCGTTCTGACAAAAGATGATAATGTTTTGAAGAAATCTCTGACGCATTTTGAAAAGGCTGAAAGCCTGATCAAGAACAGATAATCATATTTTAGTTTAATGCTTAAAAGGGAAGGCAGACGCCTTCCCTTTTTTAATTCCTAGAAGTATAATTTTTCTTTATACGTTGAAACGAAAATATATTATATCACCGTCATCGACTATATATTCCTTTCCTTCCAGCCTGTAACATCCCATATCCTTGCACTTGTTCTCGCTCTTATAGATAAGCATATCCGAATATTTTATCACTTCCGCTCTGATAAATCCCTTTTCGATGTCAGTATGAATTGCCCTTCCTGCGGCAGGAGCTGTAAGCCCATGCGGAATAAGCCAGCTTCTTGCTTCGGTATCTCCTCCGGTTAAAAACCTAATTAATTTCAGGCTTGTAATCAATTTTTCCACGACTTTCTGGGCTGCCCCTTCTTTGATACCCATTTCATTACGGAATTCCACTCTTTCACCTTCCGGGAGTTCAAGTATCTCCTTCTCTGCCTGGCAGCAAATGCCCTCAAATGAACCTTTCTCGGAAGGAAATTCAGATTCTAATTTGCTTACTATCTCATTTGAATCTTCGATCCTGCTTTCATCCAGATTTACGATATTAATCTTGGGTTTCAAGGTCATGAACTGAAAACCTCTTATCATTTTTTGAGAATTATTATCCAGGTCAAGTGTGCTTAGCGGTTTTTCATCCTCAAGGGTTTTCTTGCACAACCTGAGGACTTCAATTTCTCCCGGCTGGGCATAGTCTTTGAGCTTTTTCTGCATAGCCTCTATGCGACTGATTCTGTTTTCAACCGTTATAAGGTTCGTGAGAATGAGTTCTGAGTCAAATGTCAGCTTTTCCTGAACAGGATCGACACCGAATTCCGGATAAGGAACTGCAGGATTTGAGAACTCTCTTATCACCTGAATCAAGGCATCGCAATTTCTTGCCTCCTCGAGGATCTTCGAGGCATTCCTGTCCTCTGGATTCTTCACGAACTGCAAAGCAGGAAGATCCACAAGTTCAAGATTTGAGTATGATTTCTTCTTTGAGTCGAAGCATTCCTGAATAAAGTCGACTCTATCGTCTTTTACTGTCAATATCCCGTTCCTGACTTCACCCGGCTTTTCTGAACTACTGCTGAGGTGTCCTGTAAGTATATCAAAAAGGGATGATTTACCGGAGTTTTTTAATCCTATTATTCCTATTTTCATCTTTTGTAGTTCTTCTAATTTAGTTCATTAATTATTAACGATCTTCAATCCCGGATCAGGCGAAAATTCAAGATTATCTCTGTATCCATAATCCCTGAATTTACGATACCCTGTATAGGCAATCATTGCTGCATTATCAGTACAGAATTCAGTTGTTGGGATATACACATCGATACCCTTCTCTTCCGCCGATTCCCTCATCTGATGCTTTATACCAGAATTTGCAGACACCCCTCCTCCAAGAATTATTTTCTTAACTTCAAATTTATCAGCTGTATCCAGCGTTTTCCGTACCAGGGTATCTATGACTGCCTGCTGAAAACTTGCAGCAATGTCAGCCCTTCTCTCAATGATTTGATCCTTTGTCAGTGAATTTAAAAAATAAAGTACTGAAGTTTTCAGACCGCTGAAACTAAAATCAGGATTCCCACCCTTTATATGAGGCCTTGGAAATTTATGGTATTCCGGATCACCGGATTTACTTAATCTGTCAATTTCAGGACCACCGGGATAATCCAGATCAAGCATTTTCGCGATCTTGTCAAACGCTTCTCCAACTGCATCATCAAGTGTCTGGCCGATAAGTTCATAATCTCCAAAATCTCTAACAGACCATAACTGTGTATGTCCTCCGGATATGATCAAGCCAATAAAGGGCGGTTCTATCTCCGGATTTTCGAAAACAGGAGCCCATAAGTGTGCTTCTATATGGTTTACACCGATAATCGGAATATTCTGGCTGAATGCGAGGGATTTGGCGAATGATATACCAACCAGCAATGATCCTACAAGACCGGGACCTTTTGTTACACATATTGCTTCAATTTCATTAAGTGATACATCCGCTTCTTTCAAAGCTCGATCTACTACAGGTATAATACTCTTCAAATGCTCCCTTGATGCAAGCTCTGGAACAACTCCTCCAAATTCTTTATGGATCAATTGAGTGTTGATAATATTTGACCGGAGTTCACCATTGCTGCATACAGCCGCAGCAGTCTCATCACAGGAGGTTTCAATACCTAGTACTAACAATTACTTTCCGCCTTCGATCTAACTTTTTTGTTATTTGACTATGACTTTAAAATCCTGGGGGGAGACCTCGTAAGAGATAATATTATCGGGCAGTTCGATGTTTACCCTTGCTATATATTCTCCATCCCTTCGCCAGCTTCTGTCATAATTAACATACACATATATATCATCTGCTGAAAGGTCTTTTATGTGATCAACTCCACCATTAATAATAATACTTAGAGTTGACGGCAGGATCTCTATCTGTCTTGATTCCGGAACGCCTATTATACTGATCGGAATTGCTGAAATATTCTTTTCGCCTATCTTCTGTATATCAGCAGATACCCTTACCGCATTTCCATTTAAACCAAGAGATATAGTAGGAATATCCAGGACCTCTATCATTTCTGAAAAATCGCTTTTTTTATTTTGAAATTCCTTGTTTACCGTCAAGATTCCTGTTAATTGTTCAACGTTACTTTCAGGGCCTGATACCACTATTGAATCAGGTTCAAAGGTCAATCCTCCAACAAGTGTATATCCATCTCTGAGCTTCAGGTCTATATTATCTGCCTCAAGAGGTAGTTTCCTGACTGACACATCTTCAAGGCGAATTAGTATTGTATCCGGGGAGATAATACCGTTAATGGATACTGCCTCCCGGAATTCTCTCGGCATGTTTATTCTTTCCAGATATCTCTCATCCTTGACGTTAAATATATAATATCTCCTGATCGACCTCAGGTCAAGATCAAAAGTTATCTCAGATCTCCAGAATAGATGCAGAAGCAGCAGGTCTATACCCTGGCCGGTAACACTTACATTGACATATTGAGGCAGGTCAACAGTTAAAGTTTTTCCCGGAATTATATTTACAGGTTTCAGCCTGCAGTCTATGTCATCGGTTACAGTTCTGTTCAATGCCACATATAACCAAAGAAAAAACGCCAGAATAATGGCGCCTATCATAGATTTGAATCGTGCACTTTTCTTGAAATATGCTTTTAATCCCATAATTTTGATCTATGTGCACAGTTACAAATAGCCGGAGTTAAGAAAACCACCCCTGATGTTAATTATTTATTTGATTGCTCGAGTCCTTTACCAAAACTCAATTCACCGTTATCTATCCTGATATTAAAACCGCAGTCAGGATTTGTACATACCCAGGCTTTGTACGTTATTGCAGCCCCGTCTCTACCATAATCTGATAAGGGAACAAGTAAACCGCTGTTGCATTTTTGACAATCGGGATATCCATGATCCATAGTAACGCCATCCTTTCATCGGAACACTATTCTCAGTAATATTTTCAGTTAGTAACAATTTAAAGAATATTAAAATTTAAACCAAGTATTTAATTAAAATTATTAACCATTTCAGTCCTATCTGATCACTGCAAATTTTTTTCTTACTTTCTTCCCCCCAGCTTCTACGATATAGAAATAGACACCTGAGGCAAGTAAATTACCGGAACTGTCTTTCATGTCCCAGGACACTCCTCCATCGCCATTATTCTCTTCGAGTGCGATCAGTTTTCTTCCCGAGGGATCAAAAATCGTTATCCTGGCGGTAGGAGGGAGGTTTGCAAAAGTAATCATATGTGAACCGTTGCCGATCTTCACGGGATTTGGATATACAAAAACTGTTGAAGGATCATCATTTGTTATCGACAGTGAATACTCAAGCCCGAAAACAATCTGTCTTCCTGAAAGGGAAGATATCCTGTCTACGATGATTGTATAGATCTTTCCAAGGGCTCCCAGGTAAGAATTACCACTCAGAGTCAACCTGACTGTTCTACTGGTCAGCAATTCAGCATTTGTTACGGTGAAATCCGGATTCACTAAATAATTACCCGGATTCACTGCCGAGACAGAGTCCACATCGATACTGAATTCAATATCAATTGTATAATCAGCTGATTTTTCAGCATGGCTGATAATGAGTGCGGCCTCCGACTCAGGTATTATAAATGCAGATGCATTCTTTATTGTTGATATTGGCGTATCCAGGATATCGCTGACAGCTGCCCCAGTTGTTATAGAATAATTTCCGGCAGGAGGATTTTTATTATTTAAAGACAATATTACTTCTGTTCTGCCTTTTCGAAAAACACAAGAAGAAACATCCAGATCAGGACTGAAACAATAGTTCTTTAAATCAGAAGCCGTTTCATTCATCTCTTCATTATATTTTACGATTATGAATCCTGGATCAACATATTCAACAGACGCTAATTCCGGTCTTTTATTAGGAATAGCACTCAACGTTTCTGTCCTGCTGCTTTCAAAAGCGTCATACGAGGAATCAACTGATGTGACTGCATACCAGTATTGTAATCCTTCTGTCAGATTATGGTCAAAGTATGAGGTTGAATCAATAATTGCAATTATTGACAGATCTTCTGCTGATCCACCTCGAAATATCCTGAATTGATCGACATTATCCTGATATTCCCAATCCAACCGGACTGTACTGCTGTTAAAAGGGAATATCCTGATATCATACGGTGCCGCAGGTTTGCTGAAAGAACTTTCCAGATCTGCGCGTATTACCTCATTTCCGGTGCTGAAATATAAACCGTTTCCTGAGACTGTATGGTTCGTTGTCAGCAGTCTGCTTGATCTCGAACCTTTATAATACCAGCTAAGATCAAAGTAACTTCCTGAAGGTTCATTGAATTCAAAAACATACAGATCCGGATATAGCGACATAAAGAGTCTTCCGGAAGAAACCATTATCCCACTTTCCATCTCAGCTGGAGAAACCACCCCCGAGACGAGTATACTGTCAATAGGACTGTATCCTCCTGAAATGGACTTTTCGAATATATACACTTTCCATTCCTTACTCGAACTTCCCGCGTAAGGATCATTTTCTTTTCTCACTGCAGCGCCGAACTGCTGATAACTGTTCTTTCTGAAATCCCCTGAAAAGACAAAATCTATAGCATCAATTCCATCGAGTGAAACAGACCATGAATTTTGCCAATCCGATACAGTATTCATCTCGTAGACTATAATATCACCGTCGTAATCCCCATACAGAATATCCGGCTTCGAATCGTTATTGAAGTCTCCGATCTCTATATGTGGAACTCCAAGAGTATTTGATCCGGATGTCGGATTATGAAATTCGGCTAATTGCTGAAGCAATCCCGAAGAAAGCTTGAAAAGTCCCCATATTCCCTGGTAATGGGCAAACAACTCATCAATACCATCATTATCGATATCATAAAATACACTTCCCCAAAGATCATCTTCCGACGTAAAGATCAGGTTCCCGGGATAGTCATTTGGCCCGTTCTGTTCATAAATCAGTGTTCTATCACCAATCCCAATAAGAAGCTCCATAAGACCGTCTCCGTCAGAATCCCCGACGCTTCTCGGAATACCTGTGCTGGTCCCCGGGAATGTATGATCTATAAGATCGTACACTCCCTGGTTATACTCATAGAAAAGAATAGAACCGTACGATCCGTCTGTTTCTATTTCGGTCAATATAATTTCTCGTTTTCCATCATTATCGAAATCAGTTGTATCCTGCAATAAATATCCGTTTGGCATATTTGTTTCTGTAGTGGTAAATTCCATGGAAGTCTGTTCTCTACCATAGATCATCCCTAAATAACAGGAACCATTGTTATCATCTATGACAGTTTTACCGTAGTTTGATTCAGCAGAGACATACCATTCGATCTCGGCGCTGCTTTCCATATCAACCAGGAAGCTGTGATCAGTATCATCCCCTTCTTCCGCAACTTCATGGAAATCATATATGCCATTAGTTCGATAATACAATTTCCCCCTGGAGGGAATATCTGTCTCAAAATCAATACTCAATCCCCGCTTATCTTCAATCCAGACTACCTCGCTTTTCAGGGCATATATTTCCGGTTGCTTCCTGTTGAATTCTATTCTTGACATTCTTACAGTTTTTTTATTGTCGATCCCCGTAACCTCAAGCCTGGCAAATACAGTTGTATCAGGTATACCCTCCAAAAGAAAACCACCCAGTGTATCACCTGAGATCTGCTCGGTGGTTCCACTTTGCAGCTGTATCCAGTCGAAGGAAATCTCGCCTAAGCTATAAGATAAGTTATATGAAGAAAACTTCCCTCCAAAGACCGAACCGGTCAGGATCAGCTCAATATCCTCATTAGGTTTTTCTATTATATCTGCTGATAGATTGGCTGTTATACCAGGGCCGCCTGCAAGGCTGGAATATACATCAACTATTCCTGCTCCAAAGTAAGGATCCCACCCTGCAGAACCGTGATCAGCCGAATACATCGTCAGTATACTACGTATCTCATCGGGTGAGCTGTCTGGAAACTCTGACAGGAGTAAGGCTGCTGCTCCGCTGATAACTGCGCAGGATGCCGATGTACCGGTAGAATTCGAGTTTCCTCCTCCTATGACTGTGGTCAACAATCCTTCACCTGGAGCAGTAATATCAACTGAACTTCCTATATTCGAAAAACCTGAAATGATGCTATTTTCATTTACAGAACCTGCTGAGATCACTTCATCAAATCCAGAAGGAAAATGTCCTTCAGCAATCCCTGAATTTCCCGCAGATGCTACCAGTATGCATCCCTGTTTATAAGCAAACCTTATAATATCTTTCATTAACATTGAATAAGAGACATCTCCAAAACTCATATTTATAATTCCCGCACCATTCTGAACAGCGTAAATAATCGCCCGTGCCACATCATCTTCTTCAAGATATCCTTTCTTGGTTCCGGCTCGTAATGCCATTATCCTTACGCCGGGGGCTATCCCGGAAATACCGATACCGTTCCCTCTTTCAGCTGCAATTATCCCCGACATTCTTGTTCCATGACCGTGCTCATCCATTGGATCGGCATCTTCGTCAATATGATCACCGTCATCGGGGAACTCCGGCGAATCCGTGAAGTCCCATCCGATTACATCGTCTACATAACCGTTGCCGTCTTCATCTATTCCATTTAGATCGGATTGATCGAAAACACCGTTAGAGTTAATATCCTCAAGGTCATTAATCCAGATTTTGTTTTGCAGGTCCGGATGAGTATAGTCGATACCTGTATCCAATACTCCTACTATAATATCCCTGTCACCTGCCTGAATTTCCCATGCCGATTGCGCGTGTATCTGATTTAGGTAGTATTGACCGGATATTAAGGGATCATCGGATGTCTTTTCTACCCTGAATGACCGTAATGTATCAGCATATTCAACTGATCCGATACCTTGTACAGATCCCAGGAATGAAATCACATCCTCTGGTTCAATTTCTAATATAAGATATCTTTCAAGCGGGTGGTTTAGGGGTATCTTTTTGAATGAATTCAGGTCTGCAATTTTCCGTAATCCTGTAATACCGTATTCGCTTAAAATAATATCTAACTCATCTATTCCGGATGTATAAATAATTTTCTGTATACCGGATTTTGACAAACTTAATTCTGCAGCCGAATCGCTGAGTTTAATTACAACCTGCTTTTTTTGAGCCGGAAACTGCCCTGTGGCCTCATTTGAAAAAAGCAAGACAAGGTTAATTGACAAAATCTTCAGGCAGACTCTAAACATAAATTACCTGCCATTAATCAATGACATTGTTATTCGAAATAGTGCGGTAACTGTAAGTAATACAATAGCTGCTGCATTCGGGATGAACCATCGCACTCCCCTGTAATATTTAACCAGATACTGAAAGAAAGCTTTATGCGAAGAAATTATCATACTTTTCTGCCTCTGATGTATACTGTGTCCCATCAAATGAGTAATCTTTGCATCTGGTACAAAGTATACTTTTTTTCCGCTATCTACAAACCTTTTGCATACATCTACATCACTGAAGAACATGAAGAACCTCTCATCCAGTAGGCCAATCTTCATAAGATCCGTTTTCCTGAAAAGTAAACAGGCTCCCATTGGTTGATCAACCTGCATTAGTTTATCATGGTCAAAATACCCCATTTTCCAGCTGTTAAACAACTTGCTTTTTGAAAAAAGCAGGCTCAAACCCGTCATATAGAACAACATGGATAGATGATTGGGAAACTCACGGCATGAAGGTAGTATTATACCGTTTTCCGAAAGATGTTGAGGCGCCGCAATCCCTGCTTCTTCATTTGATGAAAGAAAATCTATCAGTATTTCAAAAAAATCTCTATGAATCACTGTATCGGGATTCAGTATCAGTATATATTCTCCTCCGGCAATTTCCAAACCCTGGTTTACTCCCCTGGTAAAACCTGCATTATTATTGTTTCTGATCAATAAAGGATCCAAAGTATTATTCTTTATTAGTTCTTCAATGATTGTAACCGTATTGTCTGATGATGCGTTATCAATTACGATAATTTCTTTTTTACGATTATTACAGTCTGAGCCTATAGAAATTAGACATTCTTCAATAGTCTTTTCATTATTGTATGTAACAATTATCACTGAAATCTGTAACATGGTTTTCAGATTGAAATGATATCTCTAGAGGTATTTGTCAGGACTCTTACACCGGTATCATCCAGGCAGATTAGATCTTCGATCCTCACCCCGCAGGATCCAGTTAAATATATTCCCGGTTCTATAGTAAATACATTTCCGATAGACAATACTTCATCACTGTTTCTTGAAAGTTTCGGCAGGGCATGAACAGCAAGACCGACACCGTGACCGATAGAATGGCCGAAATATCTTCCGAAACCTTTTTTCTCTATTATCTCCCTTGCGAATAGATCTACATCTTTTGCAGGCATACCAGGTTTTAATATTTCAATAGTCCTGTCAATTGACTCTCTGACTGCAAGGTATATTTCTCTCTGCTCTCTTTTCAGTTTTCCTGCAATAAGCACCCTAGAGAAATCTGAACAATACCCCCGGTATCTTACTCCGAAATCCAACTGAACGAGATCACCTTCTTCGAGTTTAATATCTTCCGGAGAACCATGAGGCAGAGCTGTTCTTGAACCGAACAACACAATCGGGAAGAAAGAATCACCGTCACCTCCTAATCTCAGTATCCTGTAGGATATTTCAGCAGCAACTTCTTTTTCGGTGATCCCGGGTTTAATCAAATCGATAATTTCATTAAATACTTTTATTGTGATTTCGCTTGCCTTAGAAATATACTCGATTTCGACAGCAGATTTGACAGATTCGATTTTTTCTACCGTTTCCTGACATGGTACAAGTTCTGAACTTCCGAATATCTGTTTATAAGATAAATACTGATCATAATTAACGGCTGTTGATTCGAAGCCGGTTTTCTTGCATTCTTCTATATCGTCGATACCGGTTAGTGAATCAGCCAGATGCCCATCGGCAAGAATGATCTCGGTGGCAAAGACTTCATTCGCTGATTGATCTTTATAGCGGAAATCAGTTACAAAATAGCTTTTCCTGGTATTAATAAATCCCAGGCCGTTGGTTCCGGTGTAACCAAATAGGTAATGCAGGCTGGTAGGGCTGTTTACTAAAAAAGAATCTATCTCTTTTTCTATGAAAAGATTTCGAAGCGCTTCAACTCTATCGTCATTCATCCATCTTTTTCTTTATTTCTCTTATTTTGGCAGTTATCTTGCGATTGCCGGGCTCTTTCTTTTTCAGTATCTCATATACACTGAGGGCTTTTTCATATTTCTCCTGGGAAAAATAGATCTCTCCAAGGGTCATAGTTGCCATTTCACTGCCTACTTCAAATTCTTCAGCGGCAACTGTTTCATCTTCAGGCGAAATCTCCAAACCATCATCAACACCAAGTTCATCTTCTTCAACTGATTCATTGACTTCGGGTATATCAATATCATCCAGTTCATCTGTTACTTCAACAGATTCATCCAACACATCTTCAATTTCATCTTCATCAACCTCTTCTTCAGTACCTTCGCCGAATTCAATTTCCTCAACAAAATCCTCTTCAAGAAAATCCGAATAATCTGGCCCCCTGTCAGAACCACCCATTGATGGCTTAGATTCGATTGCTTCAGTTCCATCACTTTCTATATCTGTACCTGCTGCGTCTGGATCAATACTCAGATCCATATCTTCACCTGCTTTTCCTGCATCATCTCCTACATCCACAATGTCAATAGAATCCAATTCATCATCACTTAATCCTGAATCACCTTCAAGATCTCCATCCAGATCAACAACT
>JANQEH010000186.1 GCA_028278455.1 bacterium | reverse complement strand
ACTGGAATGCTGCTTTTGCAATAGATCCTTTCAATCCGAGTACCATTTATTACGGCAGTCAGTTCATACATAAAAGCAATGACCGGGGCGATACATGGACAGTTATAAGTCCCGACCTGACGACCAACGATCCAGAAAAACAGAAACAGAATGAAAGCGGCGGCCTTACACTTGATGTAACTGCAGCAGAAAACCATACGACAATACTGACTATAGCTCCAAGCCCGGTTGAAAGAGGAGTGATCTGGACTGGTACGGATGACGGTAAAATTCAGCTGACAAGGGACGGCGGTGGTACTTGGGAGGATTTTACAGAAAGCATTGATAAAGAGCTTCCGGAAGGTATTTGGTGCCCGCATATTGAAGCATCGAAGTTTAACGCGGGTACTGCCTACGTTGTTTTTGATGACCACAGGAGAAACAACTGGAAAACATATATTTATAAGACATATGACTACGGGAAAAACTGGAAAAACCTGTCTGAAGGCGAATATCTGAAGGATACTGCAGGTAATCTTATTGGTTTCGTGCACGTGATTGAAGAAGATCCGGTCGATAAGGAACTGCTTTATCTTGGCACCGAATTCGGTCTTTTTATCAGTTTTGATGCAGGAGATAGATGGATAAAATGGACACATGGAATGCCTACTGTACCGGTACGCGATCTCATTGTCCATCCGAGAGATCATGACCTTGTGATAGGTACTCACGGCCGGTCAGTATATATCCTTGACGATGTCAGACCGCTTAGAGATCTGATGGGCGAAACTCTGGAAAAGCCTCTCCATATGTTCGATATCCCTGATGCATATCTGCATCGGCTTAAAAGACCGCGGGAGACATACTTCCCCGGAGACGATGCCTTTATAGGAGAACCCCGGAAGCTGGGTGCACTGATAACATTCAGCCTGAATATTGAGAAAAATATAAAGCAGGAAGATAAGGAAAACTCTAACGGCAATGATGTCTATATCGAAATTAGAAATAATAGCGGAGAGATAATTAGAGAATTCAAAGTCACGGGAAAGAACGGCCTGAACAGGATCAGCTGGAATCTGAGAAGGGACGGAGTATATTCTCCGGGCACTGAACCTCGGAAAGATGGTTTACTGCCTCCGGGAATTCAAGTATTACCCGGTAATTATTCAGTAACTGTAAAATATGGTGATTATGATGTGACCGGGGATCTGACAATATTGCCCGATCCGAAAGAAAACTACACATTTACAGCCCGTGAAGAGAAATTCATGGTATTGCTTGGGATCCAGGAGAAACAGGAATTGCTCTTTGAAGCAGTGAAAAGGATTAACAAACTAATTGGAGCGGTTGATCACATTCTCAGGCTGGTTAAGGATAAAGATGATGATGGCTATAAGGACATAGAAAAAGACGGTAAAGACCTGAATAAAAAGCTGGCTGATGTTAAGGGTATGTTCACGGCTTCACGCGGACAGGGTGGAATGGGGCGCAGGGGGGATGATGCTAATTCAAAAATCCGCACTGCTCAGAGATTTCTTGCCTCAACATATGATTCACCCTCAGAATCTCATTTAAGGTACCTGGAGATCGCGGAAGAGTGCCTCGCCGCCGCAATAGCAGAACTAAATTCGGTATTAGAAAATGAAGCTGCAGCCTTCAAGACAAAGATAGATAATACGGATTTCCGTATTATCCCTGAATTTGACAGGCTTAACTCTGACTGGAAAAAGAAGAAATGATAAACTAAGGAAAATTAGAATGGATAAAGTGGATAAAAAAGTATACCGGATCAGAAGTCTGGTGCAGATGCTTATTGTCACAGCGCTTGTTTTTCTTCTGGGCTGTGGTTGTCAAAACAGTAACAGTCTGAAGATAGCAGTTTCATTTCCTGCAGATTTGTCCGAAGATTTTTTAGATGGCAGGGCGTTTTTACTGATTTCCGATAACGACAGAAGAGAGCCCAGATTCCAGATAAGCTACAGAAATCCGAATACTCAGTTGATATTCGGGATAGATGTTGAAGGTAAAAATCCAGGGGATAAAATCGTATTTGACGGTAGTATTTTCGGTTACCCTTTGAAAAGTATCGTGGATATACCTCCGGGAGACTATTATGTCCAGGCGTTGTTTCATAAATACGAAACATTTCACAGGTCTGACGGCCATACCCTGAAGCTGCCAATGGACAGGGGTGAGGGACAACACTGGAACAGGGCTCCGGGAAACCTGATTAGCAATCCGCAGAAGATCCATATCGATCCGTCAGAGAACAAAACGATCAATATCGTTCTTAACGGTGAGATCCCGCCTATACCTGATCCTCCTACTACAAAATACGTAAGGCATGTAAAAATACGGAGTGAACTTCTGAGTGAATTCTGGGGAAGGCCGATGTATTTAGGAGCGCATATACTTGTCCCCGAAGGATTTGATGAACACCCGGAAGCAAGGTATCCTCTTTTCATAAATCACGGGCATTTCCCATACGATTTTGGAGGATTTAGTGAAGATCCGCCGGAGGAAGGCAGCCGCAGTGGAAAGACGAGTTTTGAATTCTATAAAGAGTGGACTGGACCGGATTACCCGAGAGTACTTCTTGCTCAGATACAGCATGCAAATCCTTATTATGATGATTCATATGCCGTTAATTCGGCAAACCTTGGGCCCTATGGCGATGCAATAACTTATGAGCTGATCCCATATATCGAGAAGGAATTCAGGGGAATCGGAAAAGGATGGGCCAGGACTCTGTACGGCGGCTCTACTGGAGGCTGGGAGGCATTCGCAGTGCAGGTATTTTATCCGGAAGATTACAATGGCTGCTGGGCTTTATGTCCCGATCCGGTTGACTTCAGGCGGTATACGGCAGTAGATATTTATAAAGATAAGAATGCATATTTTATCGACAGCAAGTGGAAAAAAACACCAAGGCCCGGGGCTAGAAATGCACTTGGATGGCTCAGCTGTACTGTTGAAGAACCGAACCATCTAGAGCTTGTCCTCGGGACAAGGGGAAGATCGGGAGGACAATGGGATATATTCCAGGCAGTGTACGGCCCTGTAGACTATGATGGATACCCCAGGCATATCTGGGATAAAATGACCGGTGAGATAGACCGTTCTGTTGCCGAATACTGGAAAGAGAATTATGATCTGAGGTATATACTCGAACGAGACTGGGCGAAACTTGGACCAAAACTTGAAGGCAAGATCCATGTCTATGTCGGTGATATGGATACCTATTATCTTAATAACGCGGTGTATCTGCTTGAAGATTTCCTTGAAAGTACAACAGATCCTTATTATAATGGAGTTATCGAATATGGTGACAGACAGGTCCATTGCTGGACGGGGAATAATCCTGAGGGAAGATCTGTTCATCAAAGATATGTTCCTATAATGGTAAAACACATTCTTGAAACTGCTCCTCCAGGGGCAGATACGAAAAGCTGGAAATATTGAAAAGAATAGAAAAAAGAAAACAGAGGCGGGAATGAAAAGAATAATACTATTCAAAACTGTATTGACAATACTGCTTGTAGTAAACTGCAATATAGGTGTAAACCGTACAATTTATATTGATGATGGTGAGACTGTACGTGGCAGCCAGAACACGGTAAACGGGAGTATCATCATTGGATCGGATTGCGAAGTTGGAGGTGATTGCAGGAGCGTGAACGGCGATATTGAAGTAGGTGAGAACTCAAATGTACGGTCTCTCCAGGCGGTAAACGGAAGGATCTACCTTGACAGGAAGGTAACTGTCAACGGTGATGTTGATGCAGTAAATATGAGAGTGCAGAGTAATTCCGGAGTAAGAATAGAAGGCGATGTTCTTACTGTAAACGGAGATATTGAATTGGATGATACGTCCGTAAGGAGAAATGTAAGCACATATAATGGTGATATTATCCTCAGTAACCGGACGAGGATAAAAGGCGATATCATAGTAAAGAGAAATCGTGGAGATCATGATCAGAAGAGCAGGCTCACTATCGAGATAGCGGATGGTTCGGTTGTGGAGGGTGATATCATCGTAAGGGATAGGGATATAGATGTAACCGTATACCTTATCAACGGCGGTAAAGTTGAAGGCAAAATCGAAGATGCAGAAGTTATAAGGCGTTAGTATTGATATACTGACTAAAGGTATAGTACTGATAGTAAATCTAATTCAATGCTTTTAGAGTTTCAGCTGTCTTTTTCATATCATCCATAGTGCCGATACTGACACGGCAGTAGTGATTACCTTGAAATGATACCGGCCTTACCTTAATACCCTTTTCGAGGATCTCATCCCTGAATTTTTCAGAGTCACGATCAATCGGGAATAATACAAAATTTGTTTGCGAAGGGATATAGTCAAATCCGATACCTTTAAGAATCCCGTAGAAATACTCTTTCGCTTCCCGGTTTTTCTGCCTACAGCTGTCTGTGTATACATTATCTTTATAGCTTGCAATAGCTGCCCTGAGGCTGAGAACACCAATTGATGCAAAATTTGTTCTTATTCTTTTGAATTCGTCTATGATCTCCTTCTTAGCTATAGCATATCCCACTCTTAATCCGGCGAATCCATGTATCTTGGAGAATGTACGTGCGATTATCACATCATGGCCTTCTTTCACAAGGCCTGTCATGGAAGAATAATCAGGATCCTCGACAAAATCGTGATAAGCTTCATCTATGAATACAGGAGCCTGCTTCGACAGCTCGATGCAGAAATTACTGAGATCAGCCCCCTTTGCTATGGTTCCCGTAGGATTATTTGGATTGCAGATATATATCATACTTGTATTACGGGATACTTTGCCGGAAATAGCTTCAAGATCATGTCTGAAATCACCATCGAGCGGTACTTTTACCATTCTCCCGTTAACCTTTTCGGTATAATTCACAAAACCGAAGTAACTTGGATCAGCCAGCACTACTTCTTTCCCATCTGTACAGTATAGTAGTCCAGCAGTTCTGAATATCTCTGTGGCACCGGCTCCAAGTACTATATTCTCTTTTTCGAAACCTTCCGTTTCTGCTATCAATTCCACCAGTTCTTCGCTATGATCATCAGGATATCGGTTAGCGTATTTTATAGCATCATTAATCGCTGTTTCTGCATGTGGTGAGATCCCGTAAGGATTTTCATTCTGATCAAGCAGTATAATATTATCTTTTGCGGTTCCGGGAATCTGCTTACGGCGACTATTACAGTTTATCAGGCTTAATCCTCCTGACATCGTTAATCCTGCGCTGCGGATAAGGGCGGTTTTTAGCCAATCACGCCTGTTCAAAGAAGTCTTCATTATTTTTTCCTTATTATTTTCCAGGTATTTGGTAAAGGTTTCACTGCTTTACAAAGAAAAACCTTTCTTTTCTTTCGGGGGCCTCTGGAATAGTACCGGCCGGATATCCGAGCGGTGTAATCGTGGCAACATAGTGGTTGTTCGGAATTTTCAAAACTTCTTTAACATCATCCCTGTCCATAGCCGCGATCCAGCAGGTTCCCAGGCCGAATGACCATGCGGCCAGAATAAAATGATACGCGGCGATACATCCGTCCTGTATGTAACGCATCGATACTTCAGGATCTGTACAGACTGCAACCGCTAATGGCGCTCTACCTATGGGAGCAGAGTTATCACCCCGTGTCTGACCTATCCAGTTCAGAGTCTCTTTTTTGTCGATCAGTTTAAAATAATAACTCTGGGTATTTCTCGATGTAGGGGCATATCTGGATAATTCGAAGATACTTTCCAGCACTTCCTGTGGAACAGGTTTCTCTTCAAACTGTCGAATGCTTCGCCGGGTAAGAAGCAGCTCGTCACATGTCAGGTAATTTCCGGGTGGTTCTGTGAAAGACTGGAATTCAATTTCCCGTCCTTCAGGATCTTTTGCAAAGAAGTTATATATAGGATAGTTTTGATTTAGTTCTGGCTTTGCAGAAGATATTGACTTCAGCTTCTCATACATTATGTCAACATCATCCTTTGTGCAGAAAAAAAATGTAATAGTGCCTTGAATATCGGCATCATACCTTTTGCAAAAACCAAAGAGGAAGTTCCCATGACTCAGAATTACGCAGTCTCCCTGGTCCATCCATATTCTGCACCCGACCTGCTCGATATAGAATTCTTTAATCTCAGAAAGAATGCCGGTTTTGAAAAAGACTATCCCGCTCATTTTGTTTCCTCCTCAAAGTAATAAAATGAATAGAAGCCGGATTTATCTACAACGGGGATGGAGAATATCTGATTTTAATTGTGTTTTCCAGCTGTTTCACGCGGATAATAGAATATAATGCAAGAATTCTATTATTATATATGAAAATATAAAAAAATTAGTTTAAATTACAAGCATGATAATCACATTTCTCAAAAATTTTATGCAAATGGTGCAGATATGAGCAAAAATGCCGTAATAGACATCGGTTCAAATTCAATTCTGATGTTAATCGGTGAATTTGATAACACAGGTACTTTCAAAAAGCTATTAGATGCAGACAGGGTACCGAGGCTGGGCAAAGGATTGAAAGAAGGAGGCAGACTGAATAAAGCATCTTTTGAGGCCGCTGTTGAAGTCATAAGGGAATATGCCGCGTTAATTACTGATTATGATGTCGAAAATGTCACAGCGGTGGGAACCATGGCGATGCGGAAAGCCGGAAACAGTGCGGATCTTATCAAAGCCATAAAAGATGAGAGTGAAATCGATGTGGAGGTAATATCTGGCAAAGAAGAAGCAAGGCTATCCTTTTTATCGGTATACTACGGTCTGGATTTTTCGGATGAGATCTTCGCTGCAATAGATGTGGGAGGGGGGAGCACAGAGTTTGTTACCGGTAGGAACAGGCAGATAAAGGAAAGATTCAGCGCAAATACTGGAGCTGTGCAGATACTGGAAGACCATTACAGGTCGGATCCCGTTACAAAAAAAGAATTTGAGAATGGAATCCTGGATATCAATAAAAGAATCCAAGGTTCTCCTTTAATACAAAAGGAGAATAAGCTTGTCGGGATAGGCGGAACAATTACGAATCTTGCTTCGATCAAGCTGGCACTTGATGATTATGATCCTGATATTGTCCACAATTCTATCCTTAATAGGGATGAGCTTGAAGGAATGATTGGAGTCTTCATGCAGAGTAAAATCGAAGAGATAAAACTCATCAAGGGACTTCAACCGGATAGAGCAGATGTAATTCTATCAGGAGCAAGTATCGTAGATGCAATCATGGAAAAAACCGGGCATGAATTTATAACGGTTAGTGATTGGGGTCTGCGTCATGCATTAATGTTTGAAAGGTATGGTTGAGCAGAAGTTAGTTTAGTATCTTTCGGATCGCTTTTGACAGTTTTTCAAGGGAAAAGGGTTTTTGGACAAATCCCAACGCGCCTTTATTCAGGATTTCTTCAGCCTGTCCTTCTTTGCTGTAGCCGCTTACAACAAGTACTTTTACTTCAGGATCCATTTGTTTCAGCTGTTCAAAGGTTTTGATACCGGTAAGTTTAGGCATTATCATATCCAGAATAATAAGATCGATCTTGTCTTTTTTTATGAAATAGATATCCAATGCTTCAAATCCGTCTTTTGCTGTAATGACCTTGTATCCGATTTTTTCAAGTAGAGTTTTAGCAAAATTCCTGACATCATCTTCATCATCTATCACAAGAATTGTCTCTTTCCCCTGGACTATCTCAACTTCATTTGAAAAGTCTTCAATGGTTTTATCAGATGCTGGAAAGTAGATTTTGAAAGTTGTGCCTTTGCCGATATCACTTTCAACTTCAATATGCCCCCCGTGGTTTTTAACAATACCGTACACCATGGCCAATCCCAATCCGGTCCCCTTACCTTCACCTTTTGTAGTAAAGAAAGGTTCGAATATGTTTGTTTTAATACCCTCAGGCATTCCGAATCCGGTATCAGATACTGTTACCAATACATAGTTCCCGGGCGATAGCTGCGTATGTTTTATCGCAGATTTTTTTGAAAGGTCGACATTCTCCGTTTTGAATAATATCTCTCCGCCCTCAGGCATGGCATCCTTTGCATTAATAAGCAGGTTTGTGAATATCTGATCCAGCTGGTTTTTATCAGCTTCAATTATATTTACGTCCTTCTCAAGGTCATAAGCCACCTTTATCATCTTTTCAAAAATGCGCTCGGATACTCTTACCGATTCATAAATTATATTGTTAATTATTAGCGGGATAGGATTTGTCTGATCTCTCCTTGCAAAACCGAGTAACTGACGGGTTAAGGCTGCTGCCTTTTTGGAGCCCTTGAGAATCACATTTACAGCTTTACCTTCAGTTGAATTCTCTTTGGTTACATGCATTTTCAACAGCTCGGCATAACCCATAATACTGGATAAAATATTGTTGAAATCGTGAGCGATACCGCCGGCCAGCCTGCCTATTGATTCCATTTTCTGCGCCTGGAACAATTGCTCTTCCAGGTTTTTCTTATCTAGTTCCGCTTTCTTCCGCTCAGTAATATCTCTCATCATACCCTGTATACCGATCAGGGAACCATCCTTCTGAACAGGTTTTGAATAAGATTGCATCCACCTGATCTCACCCGATTTATTAAAAACTCTGAATTCAAATGCTTCGGCGATCTCTGAAAGGCTTTTTTTGAAATGCTTCTTAACCTCAATTATGTCATCTTTATGTATGAAATCAATATAATCCTTGTTGATAATCTTCTCGGGGCCTAATCCAAAAACAGCATGGCAAGATGGACTTATATAAGAAACGATCCCATTAGAATCAATCCTGAAAAGGATTTCCTCAATACTTTCAATGAGTTCCCTGTATTTTCCTTCACTCTCCCGCAGTTCTTCCTCGACCATCACCCTGTCGGTAATATCTAATGCAAAACCGATTATTCCTGAAATATTTCCGTCTATATCTCTGTAAGGTATCTGATCAACTTTTAACCAACGGTCTCCTTTTGGCGTATTGACTAATACTTTTATATTGTGGACAGGATTTCCAGTCTTTATTAATTCAGTGATATTATTTATAAGAGGATTTGTATTTCCGGGCAGTATGTCTTTTTCATGTTTCCCAATAATGGATCTTATAGGCATATCAATCAACTCTGCAAATGCTTTATTTACCCTTATGATCCTGTTGTTAATATCTTTAAAAAAGATCATGGCTGGAGAAGAGTCCAGCATAATCTGCTGTTCCTTGCTCTTTAGCTGAAGTATCTTTTGTGAGTCATTAAGTTCTTTTGTGCGTTTATTTACTATCTTCTCAAGGTTTTTCTGAAGATCTTTAAGCTCTTCATTTTTATCACGGAATTCCGCCAGAATATTGAGATATTCATCCGTTGTTTTCTCGTACTCCAGTGTTGTCAGCTTGAAATCGTTTTCAATGTGCCTGAGTTTTATCTCTAATGCCTCGATCTTTGTTTCAAGCTCTTTTTTATTCATAATTCTTCGTTTGAAACAACTTATTTCATTTTTTTCTTAATAAATTGACTGAATTGTAACCACAGTGATATCCCATAAGGGTATATACAGAATCAATGTAGCGCGCAAAATCAATGCCAGAATAAATATAACAATTCAAGCTGAAAAATATATGTTTTTTTTGTCCGGAGAGAATATATGCTGAATTCTGTACATAATTTGATGATTCATCAACATTTATTCAACGTTAAGTATTATGGATTGCGAGGCTAAGAATGAGATCATTTATTGAGATTAATAGTTGATTAAAACTCATATCTTTCACATATTGATAAATTACAATAGTTTTATCTCAATTCTGACTCAACAAATTATGAATAACAAACTGCTTGATTCGATCCATACAGTCCACGATAGGATATTTGGTTTTTCTCCCGAGAAAACTGTAAGAGCACCCGGTAGAGCAAATATAATCGGAGAGCATACTGATTATAACGGCGGATTTGTATTGCCTGTCGGTATAGACAAAAATATTTATGCCTGCGGTTCAAAAAGGAAAGACAATAATGTTGAGCTTCATTCACTTGATTTCAAATCGAGTATTTGTTTTTCACTTGACGAGCTTGTTCATAATGCCGAACACCGGTGGGCTGACTACCAGAAAGGTGTAATTAGCGAGCTGATTAAAGCCGGACAAAAACCGGGTGGGTTCAACATGGTCTTCGGAGGAGATATACCAATCGGGGCAGGTTTGAGCTCATCAGCAGCAGTTGAGCTTGCAGCAGCACTTCTGATTGACAGACTTTTTAATCTTGGTCTTGATGAACTATTCCTGATAGATCTCTGCCAGAAAGCCGAAAGGAATTTTGTAGGAGTTCAATGCGGAATCATGGACCAGTTTTCATCCTGTATGGCGAAGAAGGATATGGCAATTCTATTAGACTGCAGGACAAATGAGCATATATACTGTCCTTTCGAGATGAAGGAGCATAGGTTTGTTTTGTGCAACACATTGAAGAAGCGGAGCCTGGTTGATTCAGAGTACAATTTGCGTAGAAAGGAATGCGAGACAGGTGTTGAATATTTTAATGGGATAAAAAGCAGTATTCATTTTCTTCGTGATATATCCCCGGAACTTTTTAATAAATTTAGAGAAAAACTGCCGGACAACATCAAGAAAAGATGTGAGCATGTCGTTTTTGAAAACGAAAGAGTCCTGGAGTGTGTCAGGGCGCTTGAACAGAAAAACATTATCGGAGCCGGAGGACTGCTTTATGAGTCCCATGACAGCCTCAGGGATCTTTATGAAGTAAGCTGCTCGGAGCTGGATATAATGGTGGAAATTGCAAAAACAATAGATGGTAACATGGGCAGCAGGATGATGGGTGCAGGTTTTGGAGGATGCACAATAAATATTGTGGAATCCGGCAAGGTCGACGATTTCTGCAAGATTATTAATGAAGAATACACTGAAAAGACCGGTATCAAACCGGAGATCTACATAACGAAGATAGAAGACGGTGCGAGCGAGATATAATTATTTAAGGACAATAAAAGAGAGGATTTCAAATGAAAAAGGTATTAATCATATTAGTAATTTCGGGACTGTCTGCAGTCGTATATGGACAGGACACTGGTGTTCCGGGACCTTCATTCAAGGAAGTGCTCAGTCTTAAATCGGCAGGTGGCCCGGCAATCTCTCCCGATGGAAAGATGGTTTTATATACAATTAGAAAGACGGAATGGGAAAAAAACGGTTATGATACAGAAATATGGCTGGCAAAGGATGGAAAAGAACCTTTCCAGCTTACCTGGACTAAAAATGGGAGCAGTTCATCTCATGCATGGTCTCCGGATGGAAAGTGGATTTCCTTTATTGCCAACCGTGGTGATAAAAGACAGGTCTATCTGATCAGCCCGAATGGCGGTGAGGCATTCAAATATACTACCCACAAAGAAGGGATCAACTCATATAGATGGTCACCTGACGGAAAAAAAATAGCATTTACTTCAACAGAACCAAGATCAGAGGAGATGAAATCACGGGAGAAAATGTATGGCAGATTTGAGGTTGAAGATGCAGAATACAGAGTAACACATCTCTGGGTGATAGACGTGGATATTGATGATCCGGCTGAAGCTGAACGGCTGACGGAGGGTGGAGATATGACTGTTGGAGGATATAACTGGTCGCCTGACAGCAGGAAGATTGCATTTGACTTCAGGCCTGATCCACTGATAAACTCTTTTATCCATACGGATATTTCTATAATCGATGTCTCGACAAAGTCGATAACACCTTTAGTGGCACAGCCCGGATCGGATAGCTGGCCGATTTGGTCTCCTGATGGAGAGTGGATACTTTTTGGAACAAAGATAGGAGATAACAGGTATTATACCAATGGTGAATTAGCGAGAATAAAGGCAAGCGGAGGCGATATCGAAGTGATCACTGAAGGATTTGATGAAAATCTCAGCGTCCAGAAATGGACGAGAAAAGGTATTTACTGTCTGGCGAGTCAGACGGTTTTCAGAAATCTGTTTCTTCTTGATCCCGAGACAGGTACGGTAGAGCTTATCGCCGATTCGCCTGAAAACATCAATAGTGTAAGCTTCGCTGATGATGAAAAAACAATTGCCATTTCAGGTTACAGCAGGGAAACAATGTCGGAAATATATAAAACCGATATTACCCGATTTGATCCTGTTAGAATCACCGAAATCACTGATCAGGTTGCGGATTGGAAAACCGGCACCCGGGAGATCATAACCTGGAAGAGTAAAGACGGTGCCAAAATTGATGGGGTACTTTGGAAACCGGATGGTTTTGATCCGAATAGTAAATATCCCCTTATGGTAATAATTCACGGAGGTCCGAGTAGTACTTCGCGACCGGTTCTGGTTTCAAATTATGTTTATCCTCAACAGCAGTGGCTGGAAAAAGGCGCTATAATTCTGCAGCCGAATTACAGAGGATCTGCCGGATATGGGGAGAAATTCAGATCACTCAATGTGAAGAATCTGGGAGTTGGTGATATGTGGGATGTGGAATCTGGTGTTGACTATCTTATAAAAGAAGGGATAGCTGATCCTGAAAGAGTTGGCGCCATGGGATGGAGTCAGGGAGGTTATATCTCGGCTTTCCTGACCACTAATTCAAAGAAGTTTAAGGCTGTTTCAGTCGGTGCAGGGATCTCTAATTGGGTAACTTACTATGTGAACACTGATATTCATCCCTTTACAAGGCATTATCTGCAGGCTACTCCTTGGGATGATATGAAAATATACGAGAAAACTTCACCTATGACGAATATTAAAAAATCTAAGACACCAACTCTGATCCAGCACGGTGAATTTGACCGGAGGGTTCCTATACCTAATGCATATGAACTTTTCCAGGGACTTCAGGACGTCGGTGTAGAGACAAAGCTGATAGTTTATAAGGATTTCGGGCATGGGATTACCCGTCCCAAAGAGCGACTCGCCGCAGTATGGCATAACTGGCAGTGGTTTGCAAAGTACATCTGGAACGAAGAAGTTGAAATACCGATAGAGTTGGAGAAAGAAAAAGACAAAAAATAATACTATAAAAATATATAACTCAAGAGATTCAGAGAGCCGGGAAGTTGAAGTTTATTCTCTCTCCTAACTTCTTTGTGTCTGTGTTAAATAAAGCCTTGAAATAAGTGAATTTGCAGTATATTTATTGATTAAACTCTCAATTAATTAAAATTATGGATTCTTTTAGTGAGAGGTATCATATGAAGCAAAACAAGATAAGATGGTTGTTTGTGCTGATAGTATTATTCTCCGGCCTGAATTTTTTTCATTCGGTTGAGGTAAAAGCACAGGTTGTAGATCTGGACAGGATTATCCCTGAATTTGAAGCAGAAATACGGAAAACCATGCTCGAGGGGAGCATCCCCTCGGTTACTGTTGCTCTTGTAGCCGGTGAGGAAATAGTCTGGAAAAGCGCTTATGGTTACTCAAATATCTGGGCGCGAACTCCGGCTGTTACAAGTACAGTCTATCTTATAGGATCGACATTTAAATCCATGTCTATGTTTGCTCTGCTACAGCAGATGGAAGAGGGTAAATTTAAGCTGGATGATTACGTCAGCTCTTACCTGTCGGATTTCAGGATCCGGGATGAGGATCCGAACAACCGGGTAACATTCAGGCACCTGCTGACCCATACATCCGGGCTGCCGGTGGACTTTGTTCCCCATGATGTCTGGGGAGAGACTGTTCCACCTCCATTAAAGGACTATCTGAGTGAATCACTGAAGGTCACTATGCCTCCTCTCGAGAAAGTAGTCTATTCCAATATGGCTTACAGTCTTATCGGGTATCTTGTCGAGAAGTTTTCAGGTTTACCTTACAAAAAATATATTCAGGAAAATATATTCGATATTGTCGGGATGAAGGATACAGCTTTTATTCCGCGTCGTGATATGGAAGAAAGGCTTGCAATCCCTTATCTGCTGCAGTCCGGAGAATATGTTCCTGCAATGAGAATGAAAGCGAATGTTTGGCCGGCTGGTATTGTTTATGGAACGATTACCGACCAGGCGAATTGGCTGATCGCAAACATGAATAATGGTGTTTATAGAGGAAATAGACTGCTCACCGAGGCAACTGTCGAAGAGATCATGACTAGACAATATGATCAGTTTGCCGGCCCTATTAGCCACGGCTGGTTAAACGAGACAACCGGATATGGCCTGACATGGTGGATCTCCAAACGCAACGGGAATACCGTTTTTGCCCACAGTGGAAGTGTTCCCGGGTATACGGCATTCCTTGCGGGAGATCGTGATCAGAAAATAGGAATTGCTATCCTCTCGAACGGGAACAGAGCTCATCCGCATTTATATCACCTTGCGAAGAAAGCGCTCGATTTGATGGAACGTTATAGAGTCAACCAATGAAATTATTTCAGATCGTTTATATTACAACGGTTTTCCAGGTATTGGTTTTCTTCTTATTGTTTGCGAGGACTTCTATTGCAGAGAAAAAGTTGAGATCTGTTGTAATAAGTTCTATAGCTTTTGCAGCGTTGCTTCCGGCATTTTATGGATACTTTTTTTTATTCACGGCGAATCCGTCAATATTGATAATTCTGCCTGCTGTAATTGTTCTGTTTGCAGTACTTTTTTTCGCTCCCTCAGGTAAAAGCACAGCGATAGTAATCACTGATAGTACTGAGAGAGTTGACGAACGGGACACAATGTTTGCCAGGGAAGAGTATACTCAAGGGACCGAAAAGTATGAGAGGTACTATTCAATGAGACCTGAGTATAGGAAAATTGACGACAGGATAAGGCGTCTCCCGGAACTCCTTGCACCGGGTGGAAAGTTCTATCAACCGGAGAGATCGGGATATATTGCATCGCTATTTGAGATTGAAGAAAGACTGATCACCATGGTGGACGGTTCTGTCAATCCGATCAGGAGCAAGTTTGAGCCTGAACAGACATCGATGCTGCTGAAAGAAATGACAATTCACCTTGGTGCAGATGAGGTGGGAATAGCAGATCTGAATCCGAATTATGTTTATTCTCATGTAGGGAGGGGGCCTGAAGAATGGGGGTCAGAAATAGAAAATACTCACAGGTTTGTCATTGCTTTTACTGTTGAAATGGATTACCGGAAAGTTGATGAGGCCCCGGGGATAGGAATAACAGAAGAGACGGCTCTCCAATATCTGAACGCTCAAAAGATCTCGATAGCTCTGGCGCGTTATATCCGTGATCTGGGCTATCCGGCGAGGGCTCACGTAGCTGGAAGTAATTACCAGATCATGCTCCCGCCTGTGGCTTATGATGCCGGGCTCGGAGAGCTTGGAAGACTCGGTTATCTGATATCCCAAAAATACGGAGCCAGAATCAGGCTTGGCGCAGTGACGACAGATATCCCGCTTATAACAGATCCAATTATACAGTTTGGGGTTCAGGACTTCTGCGAAAAATGCAAAAAATGTGCTGTGAACTGTCCTTCAGGATCTATACCATATGATGAAAAAATGGTAGTGAGGGGGGTAGAAAAATGGATGCTGAAGATAGAAAAATGTTTTCAATATTGGAGGATAATAGGAACTGATTGTGGGATTTGCATGAAAGTCTGCCCTTTCAGCCATCCGGATACTCTCATACACGACATCCTGCGAAAAGGTATAAGGAATTCCTCATTTGCCCGTACAATATCACTCTGGGGCGATGATCTTTTTTATGGTAAGAAAGTGAAATTTCCGAAATTTACGGAGTAAGATTGCTAAAGGGTATCTATCTTCTAATCCTCAACACAAATAAATATCTAAAGCTTCGGCTGGGAGCTCTTGGAGAGGTAGAATTTCAGCCGGGAAATTACATCTATATTGGCTCTGCACAAAATAATCTCACTAAAAGAGTGCATAGACATCTTTCCCGTGAAAAGATAATCCGATGGCATATCGACTATATTACTTCGGATAAAAATTTTCAGGTCAGCAAAATCTTTTTCCGGGAAGCAGATAAAAACGAAGAATGCAGGTTTGCAGGGATAGTTGCCGGACAGGGTGAGGCAATAAAGGGATTCGGTTCGTCCGACTGCAGATGCAGGGCTCACTTGTTCAGGATCGGTTCAATTCAGGATCTGGACTTGGATGGGTTCGATGAGTTGAAGACAAAATATGATGATTGACGGTAAAATTTACTTTAATAAAAGAAACGAACCTGTTATACTGCTTGACTTTAACAGGTTTAAGAGTTAATTTCACTGTTTAATACATTAAATCATCGATCACAATAAATTGAACAAAATAATTTCACTGATCTGCTCTCAAATCCGATAGCTAATAATATCGGCGATTGGGAGCTTTTTCTATATATAATCATATAAGAAAGATAAGATGGCAAAAAAGAAGAAGAAAAATCAGCAGAATCCGGTAACGGAAAAGGTGAAATTCGAAGCTTTTCCGTTCATATTTCTTGCGATATTCGGTATAATATCCATCTGGTTATTCACGAATTTGTATAACCAGCCATTCATGAATTACATGATGGGCGGAAGGTATTTGTGGATACTGCTATTCTGGGGATTCACAGGCATGATCGGATATAATCTGTTTAAACCATTGGAATTCCTTGAAAAAAAATACCTTATAACGGCTTTTGTGATCCTGACGTTCGCCGGAATACTTTTCAGGATGACAACTGCGCTGTATCTCAGCGGTGATTCAGGTTTGTACCTGATACTGTCCCGGTCAATTTCGACATTCAGCGGATATAAATGGGTGCATATGCCCGTGCCGAGATCCGAGCCTAATTTCGGTTTTGGATTACCCCTTATTCTTCTGCCTGCTACTATTTTCGGGATAAACATTGCCTTTGCAAATTTTATTATCGGGCTGACGACTGCCGGATGCGCTTTTTTCTCATTTATTGCATTTCGGAAGTATGTTGAGGATGAGACTGCAGTCCTGGTAGCCGTAGTTTCAGTTTTCAGCTCATTCCTGCTGCATTTCTCGACTGTGATCATGACTGAGATCCCATTTTGTATGTTCATGATGATGTCCTTCTACTTTTTCGATAAATACAAAGATGATGACACACCCAAAATCGGGAAATATCTCTTTATTTCTGCGGGAGTTGTTTTTTATTCATATATGATCAAGCCCTATGGTCTGGCTATGCTTGCTTCATTCGTGATCTACCTCGGCTTATACAAACGTCAATGGAAAAAAATGCTCTATTTCGGTGCGATTGTCTTTGCCGGAATAATTCTATGGAATGTGAGAAACTATGTTGCAACGGGGGATACAGGTTATATAGGGGGATTTCTGCAGTCTGCAGCAAGGGAAGGGACAGTAGGTGCAAGAGAGTCTTCTCGGGGATTCGGACTTCTGGGCAACTTGTTTTATAAACCGTTCCTGATCGCAGCCCAGGGATACAAATGGTTCATTCCCATGATGTTCAGCGACATAGTTGTTAAATTACCCAGGTTTGTTTCCATTTTACTATCGATCATAGTCTATGTCGGTCTTTTCGTGAACCTGATCAAACACAGGAGCGTCCTGGCATTGACCGCAATCATTATCTTTTATGCAATTGGGGTAAGGAATTACCTGATAGAACCAAACAGGTATTATGTCCCGCTAATCCCTTTCCTGTATTTTTTTCTGGTTGTTGGGTTTAAATTTCTATTAGAATTCCTGTTGAAATTTGTTAAACTGAAGGAAAAGAATAAATACACAAAGCTTGCGGTGATGTCCGGTATGATACTGATATTCAGTATTAACATGATCTATATCAATATGGATATCCAGTCTCAGCATCCCGGGATGAAGTACCCTTCAGTTACCCTGCAGGAATATTATGAAGCGGGTGAGTGGATAAAAGAGAATGTACCTGAAGATGCGATCCTTGCTTCGAGACTTGACAAAGAGATGTACATTTTTTCCGGCAGAAAAAGCGTTAATGCAAGGATTTATCATGCCTATGATAATCAGTTCACAAATGAAAAAGGAACTGAGATGATCAATAATCTACAGAAAAGAATCATAGACAATGATGTCGATTATTATATTCTATGTAATACAAGGCCGGATATGAGAATGGCTGTAAGAGCAATTTCAGGAAACAGTGAAATTTTTGAATCCATGTTTAATCTTGTTTATACCAGCCCAAACCGCACAACCTGGGTATTACAGGTGAAAGAAGAATGGAAAAAGAACAATACCGGAAAGTGATGCAAGAATTCCGGTACCTGCAAACGAACATGAAGGCAAAAAGTATAAGTGAGCAAGAATACACATAAAGACACCGGATCGAACAGCAGGATAAAAGCCTTTTTAAAGAGATACTTCCCATTTGTATTTGCCCTGATAATCTTCGGATTTATATTCTATGCGCTTTTTGAACGGCTCGACCAGTTAAGAGAATACGAGTTTGATTTAAATATAGGACTTCTTGCAGGCGGATTTCTCGTTCTTTGCCTTCATTATCTCATCCAGGGGATAATATCTTATATTTTCGCCGGAAAACTGAATATCAGTGTAGGTTTTTTGAAATGCTGGGCATTCTGGATGTATTCCCAGCTTGGAAAATACATACCGGGCAAAATATGGATAGCCGCCAGCAGGGCATATTTATACAAGAAAGAAGATATTGCCTCGATTAATAAGATTTCTATCCAGTTCATTCTGGAACAGGCATTTTCTACTATATCTGTAGTAATAATCTGTGTGTTTTCTCTGTTTTTCATCAATTCAGATATCTTTGAACAGTATTACTACGGATTTATCGCGCTTATTGCGGCCTTTCTCGTATTCTTTCATCCTGCAGTATTTTTCAGACTTCTTAACTTTGCGTTGAGCCTTGTAAAACGAGACAGGATCGAGGGATTTACATTTAAATATCACGAAGTATTCATGATCCTCCTTCTGGAAATAGCTTCATGGATCCCGGTCGGTATTAGTTTTTACCTGATAATCAACTCAATAGCGGTGATCGATCCCGGAACTCTGGTTTATATTATCGCGATTGTATCATTCTCTTTCATCGTGGGGTTTCTTGTGATCATTGCTCCGGCAGGTCTAGGTGTACGGGATGGTATTTTGATCCTGATGCTGAAGGATATGCTGATAGAATCGGTGGCTATAATTGTTACGCTTGTTTTTAGAGTGGTTATCACTGTCTGTGAACTGTTCCTTGTGCTCATCACAAAACTGGTGATCGAGAAATATCTGCTGCATGAAAAGATCGAAATCAAGAGGAGTATTGATAAAGGGTAAAATATGGTATATTTTGAGGCGGAAATTTCAATAAATCTGCTGAAAATGCCGATAATGAAAAAGGCTCTGGAATAAATTGCAGCATATTGTCCTTTCAAATAAGCGATGTTACTTAAAGAAGCATAAATTTTTTCCTGATCATTTAGAAATAAGTGGATGATCTCAACATTTATTTTTAAATTATAAGTTTATTATTCAAACGGAGATATTGATGAAATTATTATCTGTAGTCGGAACAAGACCGAATTTCATAAAAGAGTATTCATTTTCAAAGACCTGTGAGGAAAATGATATAGATGAGATCATTGTGCACACAGGCCAGCATTATGATTACCAGATGTCTCAGCTCTTCTTCAAGGAGCTGGAGATCCCCAAACCTCATTACATTAATGAGATCCTCAAAGGCAGAATAGGATACGAGACAGCCACCATGCTTTCATTTATTGAGGAAGTGCTGATCGAGGAAAGGCCTGATGTAACACTAGTTTATGGTGATGTGAACTCAACCCTTGCTGCTGCGATCGCTTCAGCAAAACTAAGGATACCGGTTGCCCATATAGAAGCAGGCCTGAGATCGGGATACCGTCATAATCCTGAAGAAATAAACCGCAAAGTAGCTGATGCAGTTTCGGATGTACTTTTCCCCCATATCCAGGAAGCCTACGACTCTCTGATGCATGAAGGCTACGAAAAAAATGATGTGTACCTTTTCGGTGATATCATGAAAGACAGCCTTGACAGAATAGTAAGCGAATTTGATATTAAGATATCCAGGAATGGATATATTTATGCCACTGTGCACCGTGAGGAAAATGCGGATAGCCCGGAGAGGCTAAAGAATATTGTAGATGCATTTATAGAATCTGGTATGAATATAAAGTTTCCGGTTCACCCTCGCACCAAGAACAAGATGATGGAATTCGAGCTGTATGACAGAATTGCCAACAGCGGTAATGTCGAGATTATGGAACCTGTAGGCTATCTCGAGAATATAAGATTGATGGCAGGAGCAGACAAGGTGATCACAGATTCGGGCGGTGTAAGAAGAGAAGCCTACATGCTCGAGAAACCGGTAATAAGCCTGATAAATATTATCTGGGTACCTTCAATGCTTGCATGCGGCTGGAAGACAATCGCCGATGCATCTGAGAAAAATAACATACTCGATGCTATTAGAAATCATGATCCCAAAGGGGAAAGGCCGGAGCTGTTCGGAGACGGTAAAACCTCCGAAAAAATAGTTAAAGTGTTATTGGAAAGATATGGTTAATAAAATGGATAAGATCAGTGTAGATGTAGTGATCCCCTGCTATAATGAAGAAGAAACCCTGCACACTCTCTTCTATAAACTGGAAAAAGTAGAGGATATAATCGAACAGGACCAGAAATACATAATAAATTTCATCTTCATAAATGACGGAAGCACAGATAAAACTCTCGAGATACTCGAGGATAAGTTCAAGGCAAAGGATAATGTTAAGATCCTTGTTCATGAAAGAAATTCCGGATTTGGTGTTGCACTGAAAACCGGACTACTTGCGACTGAATCCGATCTGGTCGTTACAATCGATGCTGATACGAATTATGATCAGCTCGAGATCCCGAAGATTCTGGATTATATGACGGATGATTTCGATCTCGTTACAGCATCGCCGTTCCACCCCGAAGGCCAGTGGAATTTCCCTGTGCACAGGTTCATAACGTCCAGAACAGTGGCGCGGATGTATAAAATGGCGCTTGGAAAAAGATACGGATCTCATCTCAGTACGTTTACTTCGGGTTTCAGGGTATACCGTAGGAAGATATTTGATGATATTATGCCCACTGCGAATGATTTTCTGGCAACTGCGCAACTTCTGTTGAATGCTTGTCTGAAAGAATACAGGGTGTGTGAGTATCCTACAGTTGTATATGAGAGGAAGTTCGGAAAATCGAAATTGAAGACTGTTCAGACTATAATAAGCCATTTAAAATTTCTATTCAGGGTATTCAGTACAAGGTAAATATATGTGCGGAATTTGCGGAATTAGACTGGGCTCATCCCGTGTGGATAAAGGTAAACTAATCAGGATGCGTGATCTGCTGACCTACCGCGGGCCTGATGATGAGGGGCTTTATATCGATGAAAACATCGGACTGGGGCATAGAAGGTTGAATATAATCGATTTGGAAACTGGTGATCAGCCGATGATGAATCACGATGAGAGTATTGTTATAATATATAACGGGGAGATCTATAATTACATCGAGCTTCGTGAGGAACTTATTGGAGCAGGACATAAATTCAGAACAAAATCAGATACTGAAGTGATAATTCAGCTTTACGAGGAATATGGCTTCGACTGTGTTAATAAGCTTAACGGGATGTTCGCTTTTGCGATATGGGATAAGAACAAAAGACACCTCTTTCTTGCCAGAGACCATTTTGGAATAAAACCTTTATACTATAAATTCAATAACGGAGATCTGTTCTTTGCATCGGAAATAAAAGCGATTCTTGAATATGAAGGTAAAAAGGCAGAACCGAACTTTATGGCCATTTACGACTACCTGACCTTCCAGTATGTTCTCGAGGATAAAACATTCTTCAAGGGTATAAACAAGCTTCTTCCGGGGCATTATATGGTGATCAACAATAATGGTGTCAGGGTTGAGAAATACTGGGATATCGAGTGCGGTTATGATTTCGATAAATCTGAAGAAGAATTTGCCGGAGAGCTTTACGATCTTCTCAGGGATTCAGTCAGGATCCAGTTAAGGAGTGATGTTCCACTCGGGGCGCATTTGAGCGGTGGTGTAGATACAGGGGCTGCAGTCTGCCTTTCATCGGACCTTTTGGATAATCGGATAAAGACTTTTACTGCCGGTTTCGAAGAGGGCGGAATATATGACGATACTCATTTTGCGCGGATTACCTCAAAATACGCTGATACTGAGCATTTCGAGAGATTCCCGGACCATAACGATTTTCTCGGACTTTTCGATAAACTGATCTGGCATCTCGATGAGCCGGTCGCCGCACCGGGACTGTTTCCGCAATATGAGGTCTCCAAACTGGCGAGCTCGAATGTTAAAGTAGTCCTCGGCGGACAGGGTTCGGATGAAACACTTGGTGGTTACACAAGATACTATATCATCTATCTTGAGCAGGCAATTAAAGAGTCTATTTCAGGAAAAAACTCTCTTCATATACCGCTTCAGGATATCATCAGGAATCTCTCACAGCTGAAAAACTATAATCCCCTTCTGTCATTCTATTTTAAGGAGAACTTGTTCGGAGATCCTGATTCGAGATATTTCAGGCTGATAAACAGGCTCGAGAATAAGGACGAGCTGGTAACCGGGGATTTTCTGAGTGAGGTTGGAGATTACTCATCATTCGATACGTTCAGCGGGATCTTCAACAAATATAAAGATTTCGAACTTCTGAATAAGATTCTATATTTTGAGACGACAGCATGGCTGCCCGCGCTTCTGCAGGTAGAGGACAGGATGAGCATGGCATGTTCTCTGGAATCCCGTGTGCCGTTCCTTGATAAAAGGATAGTCGAACTTGCGTTCAGTATGCCCTCGAATATAAAATTCAGGGATGGGGCAACAAAATACATTCTCCGCAAAGCCCTTGACGGTAAAATGCCGGGTGAGATCCTCTGGAGAACTGATAAACTTGGATTCCCGGTCCCTATCAAGGAATGGTCGGATTCGGTTTTAAGGAATTATATAAAAGACAAGCTTATGGACGGGAAGGCAATGAAGCATGGTGTTTTCAGGCAGGAAAAGATCAAGGAGATGATCGAAGGCGAAAAGACTTTTGACAGAACACTCTGGGGAGTAATGTGCATAGAATCGTGGTTTGAGAATTTTACAAATTGATCCGGAAGAGAATTTCTTATAAATAATATCACGTATTCTGATACAAAGTATATATTTGGAAAAGAAAAGTAAAATACCCGCCAGTCATCTATTATTATATCTGATCATATATTGGAGTGTTTCGGCATACGGACTCGACCTCGTACAGGCACAGGCCAGCCAGGTTCTTCCCTATATGCGCTGGTTAAAGGATCCATCAGGATGGGATCTCGACCTTATGGGGATGACTTTTCCATTCTACATGGACTATTCGATCTGGTATATACCGTATAAATGGCTCGGGTCATTATTGCCACACATGCTCGTCGTACATATATATTTCCTGGTACAGTGCACACTCGAGGTATTCGGTTTATATTTTCTCGCATCGAGGATATTCCCCGATCAAAAGCCTGTATACTCATGGTCAATGATCATTCTTTTTACGTTTTGCGGCGTATTAAGGCACTCGCTTGGAAGTGTAGCGCCGTTTGGCTGGACTGTATTCCCCGATACCATGACAACAAGTATTTTGTTGTTTTCACTCGGTTACTTCTTCGAGAGGAAAATTATCCCTGCAGTTCTGATAGCGGCTTTCAGCTTTAATATACATTTGAGTGTAACACTGTTCTATTTCATGTCGATCGGATTTGTTGCGATGCCGATGCTGAAGGACATTCCGGTAAAGAAAATAATCTATACTGGGATCGGGTTTATAATCATAACTCTGCCGTTGATAATCGGAGTATTGAGCAATCCGAATCCTCCGCTTACAGGAGACTATAACCAATGGCTGCAGGTTGTTATGAAATATTCAGCAAGCCATATCTCTCCGTCAAAATTCGGTTTGACACAGTATATCCCGTTTTTTTTCTGGGTGATACTTTTTATAATTGGATTAAAATATCTCGCTAAAAGCGACCAGGTCAGAATAGCGGTAAAGCTGGTAGTTACCATGAGTATAATACTAATGGTGTCAGGTATCCTGATAGATGTTTTTAATGAAAAATATGCAATAACGTTCTCATTCTTCCGTGCAAGCAGGTTTATTACTCTCATCGCCGTTTCTATTGCGGCGGCATTATTTTTTGAGGTTCGCGAAAAGATACCTCAATTTAAAAACATTGTCACAACCGGAGGTTTACTGTTTATAGCATTTCTTATAATCTTTAATACCTTAGTTTTTCACCCTGCATACAGGATCTATCCAGACTATATAAAGAACTGGATCGCTGAGGTTGAAAACAATCCCGACAGCGGCAGAATAAAGAGATCTCTTCTGTTCCAAACTCTGAAACAGGATAGAGGATTTGTAAAGTCATGGAAGGAGGTTCAAAGCTGGTTCAATGATAACACCACCCCTGGAGAAATGGTCCTGACACCATATTATATAAGAGGTTTCAGGGCTTTTTCGGAAAGGCCGATGGTCTTTCAGTTCAGGGATGTGCCGTTTATTAAATATTTTTATTTTATGTTCGATGCTACCAAAGAGCGTGCAGAGATAATCAAAGTGGATTTTCCTTTTGCTGAATATGATGATATTACCGATCTTCAGGTTGAGCTGGAGAATGTTTACAGGAACTACACTATCAAGGATATCCGAAATATAGCTTCCAAACTCGAAGTTAAGTACATTGTTACAGAGAGTGATCACAGGCTGGATTTCAGGCAGTTATTCGGAAATGAGCTTTTCAGCGTATATGCAATCGAGTAAATTAGATCCGGCTGAGTGTCAACAGAAACTTGATAATTGGCGAGTAATTTCGTAAATTTTCAATAAACTTGATATTTTAGATAGATTTGACGATAATATAATGTCAGAAATTTAATTGAATTGAACTTTTCACGAGGAGTATAGATGGCAGGCGATACTGTTGAAAAAGATGATGTACAGCAATTCTGGACAGACCACCCGTTAGGCAGTTTTGAAAGATCTCTGAAAAAGGACCGGGATGAATTTTATTCATTCATGGAAGAAAAACGTGACAAAATAGGTAAAAGCTCAAGAAAATTATACGAACTGGAACAGAGCAAGGGTGTGAAAATTCTCGAACTCGGTTGCGGTCCGGGATACAATATTAAACGGTATGCCCAGTATGGGGCCAAAATTGCCGGGTGTGATATTACCGTCAAGGGGCCGAAACTCGCGGCAAACTGGCTTAAGAACCTTGATCTGGAAGGATTCACATGTGCGGGTGATGTTGAGAATGCCCCGTTTAAAAGTGAGTACTTTGACAAAGTAATCTCGGTGGGTGTTCTTCATCATACACCGGGAATAGCGAATGGCCTGAAAGAAATGTACCGGACAATGAAACCCGGGGGTAAAGGTTTGATCTCAGTATATTATGACTGTATATTGCTGAGAGGTTTCATGTATAATATAACCCGTTTCATTCTCTGGATGCTCAGGGTAAAGTTTCATGGCAATATTCCGGTTACATTATCAATGTCCAAAGATGAATTCGGAAGATTATATGATGGTCCCGGTAACGTCCTTGGGAAGATCTATTCAAAGAAAGAGATCACAGGGCTGATAAAAGATGCAGGATTCAGGATTACAAAGACACAGCTGCATTTCTTTCCGACAATTTTTATACCCGGCGGGAATCTATTACCCTACTGGCTTGTTAATATTCTGGATAGAACTATTGGAACACTGATATACTTTCAGATCGAAAAATGACTTCTTAAGAAAAAACCTGCCGGAAAAGACATTTTTTGTTATAATTACTATTAAATGTGAGATCATGTAAAGGAAATATATGAAGGTTTTACTGGTTAATCCAACAGGCAGCAGTGAAGAAGAATACGGCGCTATGCGGAAAGCGAGCACCGAGCTTCCCCAGCTGGGCCTGGCGGCAATAGCAGCATCCCTTCTTCAGAATAACCATGAAGTCAGGGTTATTGACATGAATATAGATCAGCACAGCAATGACAGCCTGCTTGGACATATCAAAAAGGAGGACTACGACATTGTTGGATTTTCAATATATGTTACCACTCTGAGAAGAGCATTACTTCTGTCAAAGATGGTCAAGCAGCAGATGCCTGAAAAGACAGTTATTATCGGAGGGCCTCACGTTACGCTTTACCCCGACGATGCATTTTCAGAAGATGTAGATTATATTTTCCTGGGTGAAGCAGACCACTCGATCCTGGAACTGATAGAATATATGAATAACGGTAATGGCGAAGCCCCTCAGATAACCGGACTTCTCAAAAGAGTGAACGGTGAATTCAAGGGTGATACATCGACTAATCTCGTTAAAGATATGAACGTACTCCCGAAAATAGAACTCGATAAGATGTATGATCTTTCGAGATTCTATCCCCCGGTGCATATCAGGGGTAAAAAGGTGATGAATGTTATTGGAACAAGGGGATGCCCATATAAATGTACATTCTGCGCAGTAGCAGAGATCAACGGAGTAAAGCTCAGGAAACTTACCCCGGAAAATTTTATAGACCAGCTTGAATACTTTGTGAAGCAGGGGTATGATTCGTTTATTATTTATGATGATACATTCACCATAGACCGTAAGAGAGCTGCAGCAATAGCTAAAGAGATCCTTGCCAGGAGACTGAATATAAAATGGAACTGCTTTACAAGAGTTGATCTCATCACTCCGGAACTGCTGGATCTCATGAAGGAATCAGGATGCTACCATATAATGTTCGGCTGTGAGTCTTTCAATGAGAAGACTGTGCAGAAACTCAAGAAGGGTTTTACCGTAGAGCAGAGTTATAAGGGTATAGAAATGACGAACAAGGCAGGGATCATGGCGGCTTCGTCATTCATGCTCGGACTTCCCGGCGAAACTAAAGAAGATATGCTCCATACCATACACGAGGTTTGCAGGCTGCCTTTCTCAACAGCGCTCTTCCCGATATTCGAGCCCTATAAAGGAACAAATATCTATGACGATTGCAAAAATGAAGGTAAATGGATAAAGAGTGAATTCAAAAACAATCTCCTTACTGACCAGGAGGAGATTTGGGTGCCCGATACATGTTCGAGGGAAGAGATAGAGGAACTGGCAAAATATGCATTCCAGTCTTTCTACCTCAGGCCCGGATACATTCCGTTTCTGTTTAAACTCCTTTACCATCTGCCCGCCAGCAGAAAAGTACGTTTCATGAATGCGGGCTTTGACTATTTCTTCCTGAGCCGGATCATGCCAAAGAAATATTCAAGAGGCAGCAGATACAGATAATCCTGGCTCACAGTTACAGGTAATAGCCAATAGGCAGATCAAAGCAGGAATCTCAAATTTATAGAGCTGAATATCGATTGTAATGGATCTTTTTCGTCTATAAAAAGTATTAGGAATTGACGAGAAGGTCTATTACATTTCAGCTTAATTAACTTGTTGCATAAAAGAAATTTTTTTCCTCCAAGTATGAAGAGAAGAGAGATATACCAGGACAAAGTTCTTCAGAAAATACCTTATCTCCTTTCACATCTAAACAGGGATTCTGCTTCAGGAAACTTCGGTTCCTTTGATAGGGCATACTGGGCCTGGGGAAACAAGGATTATTCTAATGCAGATCATCAGAGAGGTGTATACCCTCTAAGCCTGTTGTATTCGAATGATTTTGAGGGGAATCCATATTTTGAGAATGACAATATCCTCAGGTGGATAGAAGCGGCACTCTCGTTCTGGATCAAGATCCAGAACGGAAACGGATCATTCAATCAGTGGTATCCATATGAATACAGCGTAGGGACGACAGCGTTTACACTGTATCCGGTAACTGAATCCTATTTCCTTTTAAAGGACAGGATGGATGTTGAACTGAAGGAAAGGCTCAAAGCATCATTCAGAAAAGGTGCTGATTTCATATTAAGAAATGATGAGAAACATGGTTTTATCAGCAATCACCAGGCAGGAATGGCCCTGGCGCTATCCAGTGTATATACTGTCACTTCCGAGGAAAAATACAGAAAAAAAAGTGAAGAGATCGTTTCACGGATTATAGAAAATCAATCTGAAGAAGGATGGTATTCGGAATACGGCGGCGCAGATCCGGGATATGAGAGTCTGGGTATTTACTATCTATCCAACCTGTGGAAAAGATCAAAAGATCCGACATTACTGGATTCGCTGAAGAGATCGCTCGAATTTTATCTTTATCTGGTCAAGCCCAATAAAACGACCGGTGGTATTTTCGGGAGCAGGAATACCGAATTATTTTTTCCATCTGGATTTGAGATCCTTAAAGTAGAGATACCGGTATGTGAAGATATAATCAATTTCTTTATGGATCCTATTGAAAAAAACAATATCCCAACTATTGATAATATAGATTTTTATAATTTCATACCTCTTTTAGACAGCTATGCATCGGCTGTTATCGAATCCGGAGATGCGGAATACGATCCAGGTGTAAAATTCCCGCTAACTGAGATCCAAAACGGGATTATAAACTTCGACAGGGCTAGAATATGCATATTCAGGAAGAGAGATATTTATTCAATCCTCGGGATTTCAAAAGGAGGTGTAATCGAAGTATATAAAGGAGAAGATCTGATTTATTTAGATGACGGATACCTTGGGAAAACCGGGAGCGGAACAAAAGTAAGCAGCCAGAAGCTCAATCTGAATTGCAAGTACAGTATAAACGGGAATGAAGTCAGGCTTGAGCAGGATTTCTACATACTTCCGGATCAACAGGTAACTCCGTTTAAGAACCTTGTTTTAAGATCCGGAACGAGCACATTTGGTAGAATTGGTTTTTTTAATAAACTGATAAAAGAGATGCTTGCGAAGATACTAATCTCAGGTTTGAAAAAATACCCGGTAAAACTCACTCGAAATATAGTATTAGAAGATGATCATATCGAGGTTACTGACATATTAAAGGGAAACAAGCTGAGCAATTTGGAGTATCTACATAGAACTCACAGGTTTTTTACTGTTTTTATGGGATCGGCAAGGTATTTCTCGAGTTACGAGATAAAATACAACGCGGGAAGGAGCGAAAATTTGATGGGCAGGCTTAATGGAGATGAAATTACATTGAAAGAGAGAATTATGTTTGATGGAAGTTAATAGTTTTGTATCATAATATAATTAATATAATGCATTATAATGCTCGATAAAACGAAGAGGACAGTAAATGAGTGAAGCGAAAAAAGGAGATACTGTAAAAGTCCATTATACAGGAAGATTAGACGAGACTACAATCTTTGATTCCTCCGAAGATAGAGATCCCATAGAATTTAAACTTGGCTCAGGGCAGCTTATCCCGGGATTTGAGAATGCTGTTGAGGGTATGAAAGTAGGTGACAAAACAACCATCAATATTCCACCGGAAGAGGCTTACGGGCCTTACAGGAAAGAATTAGTGCAGGATGTTGAGAAAACCCAGTTTCCGGAGAATGTTATCCCGGAAATCGGCAGACAGCTTCAGATAACCCAGGGAGAACAGCAGATGATAGTAACGATTACCGGTATCCATGAGGAAAAGGTTACCCTTGATGCAAATCATCCACTGGCAGGAAAAGAACTGATCTTTGACCTGGAGCTAATCGAAATAGCATAGGTTTTTATCAGGCAGAATTATTGATCAATAATAATAGAAAGGAGATCGAATATGAAAAACCTTTATTTTGTTGACAAAACTTTCTCCTGAGATCACAACCAAGATGAAAGACAGGGCTAAAATCGGCCGGGAGTGGCTTGACCAGGTAAAGGAGAAATGCCCTGAGGTGAAGTTCTTATCTCATTATGCACTTTTAGGGAATTTTGATTTCATCGATATTTATGAGGCTCCGAATGAAGAGACAGCCGCCAAGGTGTCTATGATCAGCCTGGCAAATGGAGCTTTTCATGCCGAAAGCCTGACCGCGATCCCGTATAAGCGATTCCTTGAGCTGACAGAAGAAATCTGAGTTGTACTATTTTAATTAAAATAGTCAGAAGACAGATTATTTTTCCTTTTCTTCTACCTCTGTCTTCTTGCCGATCATAATCGCTATATGTCTCGCGACATAAGATAGTATCTCGAGGTCATGCCTGCTATAGGAGTCAGAATTAACATAACTCTGGACTGCCACAACTCCTATTGACTGTTTATCCAGAATGAGCGGTACACCAAGCCATGATTCACATCTTGTACCTACTGGTTTGATCTTATCATTGCTGATCATTTCCTCAATCTGTTTTCTGTTTACCAGTAGAGGGGTTTCAGTTTTGAATACATGGTCGGTCAAAGATTTTCGAAGTTCCAGATTCTTTCTTTTCTCGATTACATCACACTGGTCCCGGTAATAAATCAGAGTATAGGAATCAGAATCCATATTATAGACGGCCACGAAAAAATTTCTGGCATCCATTATTGAAGAAACCTCGGTGTGGACTCTTCCCAGGAAATCTTCCATCTTTTCCCCTCCCGATGCTGCTTCAAGAATGTTGAACAATATCTTCAGGACCTCCTCGCCTCTGTCTCTGAAGGTAATATCTTCGATGATTCCGTCATAAGACACCGGATTTCTGTCCAGATCAAAATTTATAACCGGTGTATTGCGTACCCATCGTATGATCCCATCTTTTCTTATGATTCTATGTTCCAAGGCTTCTGCATCGATACCGGAGGATAATCTTTCAGCATGTTTCCTGACTTTATCGTGATCGTCGATGTGTACCATTTTGAACCATAGGTAAGGATCTTCGTCAAACTCTTCTGTAGTATACCCGGTCAATTCTACACATCTGTTTCCATGACGTGTTCTAACAGGTTTCCCTTCTTCAATGTATACAGTATAGACATAACTTGTTATCGAATTCAGGAGAAGTCTGTATCGTTTTTCACTTTCACGTACAGCTTGTTCTGCTATCTTCCGTGCAGTAATATCCCTGACAAAAGCACAATTATACTCTTTTCCCCCGAAATTAACATAGTTGGAGGTGATCTCAACATCTATCATACCGCCGTCTCTGTTCCTGTGGGTTGTTTCAAAGGTGACGGTTTTTCTTTTCTTCAGAAATTCCCAATGAATCTTCCATTTTTCTACCGGGAATTCCGGACTAATATCATGAACAGTCATTTTGAGAAGATCATCCCTTAAGTATCCTGTCATCTCGACAGCCGCGTCATTTACGTATATGAACTGCGCATCCGGTTTCAGCCAGTAAGCAGCATCCCCGGCATTGTCTATAGCAAACTGGGTAAGTCTCAGTTCTTTCACAGCTTTTTCTTTTTCTGCTATCTCTTTCTGCAGTTGAAAATTAGATTCCTGCAATTCCAGTGTGCGTATTCTGACAAGTTCTTCAAGGTTTTCTCTGTGCTTTTCCAGTTCTCTTTCGGTTTCCTTTCTCTGGGTGATATCCTCTATCTGTCCGATGATGAACTCCGGTGTACCGTCTGTTTTTCTAAGAAGAGCAAGCCTGGTATAGCCGATTTTTATCTCACCGCTTTTACATACGTATTTCTTTTCGAAAGCAAAATCAGATATCTCGCCTTTGGAAAGCTTGTTAATCAACATTACACTTGCATCTTTATCGTCCTGATGGGTAATATCCCGGGTAGTCATTCTAACCAGGTCGAAAGGTGAATATCCGATGAATTTGCTGAAATAATGATTTGCATCCCTGAAATGCCCGTCGAGGTTTATGGTAATTATCCCGATGGGTGCGTTCTCGAAAGTGTGCCTGATCTGCTCTTCGTTCCTGCTGAGCTTTTCTGTTGTCTCAAGCCGTTCGATAACCTGACCAAGCCTCTGAGCGATTGTATTCAATAGAAATTTTTCCTCTTTCAGAAACGGCCCTTCATCCATTAACGGTTTTTCTTCCAGGTACCCGACTACTATCTTTCCTATTATTTTTGTACCAATCTTAATACTTGCATCCTGTTTCCAGAGAGGATCTCTATAGTTCTTAGTTTTGAACTCTCTTCCATGGATAGTTATTTTTGCACAGGTAATCTCATGATACTGCCAGCTGCTCTGAATAAGTTTCAGGACTTCTCTATTTAGCTTGTCCATAGTAAGATCGGGATCCTCAAGAAGCTTGGTTATCGCGAAAAGACAGTGCAGCTCTTTTACCCTTTCTTCGAGCTCATGGGTTTTCTTCTGCAGCTCTGCCTCTGTCTCTTTTCTGAGTGTAATATCCATTACATTGGCTATAAGACCGACATATTTTTGATCATTATCAAGGATAGGTGAAGCGCTCATCAGTGTATAAATTCGCTTACCGCTTTTTCCTATGAACTCGAATTCCCGGTGCTTTTTAATACCTTTTTCTTTGTGGTCAATGTTTTCAATACCGGTTCGGATTCCATTTTCATCCATGAAGGTGAAAAGATGTCTTCCGACAATCTCATTTATCTCATACCCGAGCATTTCAGCAAGCTGCGGATTTACAAATGTAGTAAATCCATCTCTGTCTATTATCCAGACTCCTTCCTTGAGATTTTCAACGAGCTGATGGTAACCTTTTCCGCTGATATCCAGAGGATCTTTTTTTCCTTTTTCAGTTCTGTCTATAGCATGCAGTAATCTGAATTGGGCAGGATCGCCGCCAACAAAGAGTGGATATGAAGAAAATTCAACTTTTCTGTCAATCCGGTCTTTGCTGCGAATTTCAAACTCTTCTTTTACAACATCATGCTTATTACCATGGATCAACCTTTCAAGTAAAGATTTACCTGTAACTTTCCCGGATATTTCTGTTAATCTGAATAATATATCAAGATCCCGGACCTCGGATTGATCAAATCCTGTCAGTGAATGAAAGGCCTCATTATATCTAAGAACTTTCCCGGTTGAATCGAATAGAAGGGTGGGGAGAGAGTGATTATTGAATGGAATCCAGAAACCGGGTAGATCCTTGCTTTTCCGGTTTTTTTTCGGTTTGCTTCCAGTTTTCAAGTTTATATCTTTTATTGACTTTGCCATATGAAACTCCGAAAAGAGATCCCTGCTGATACCCGGGATAACAGTAACATAAACAACAAATTGACAGCGGAGTTTTCTATTAAACTTTTTAGCATTATACTGCGGATTGATTTGTCCGGAGTATACCCGCACACTCTAAGATAATTTAGTTTCATTTCCAAATCAAGAAAAAGATTATGTAAAAGGTTTATATTCCCTGATAAATGCATCTAAATTCAACGGTATGTTCAATATGTATTCAAAATTAATACAAATTTTTATTGAAAATGAAACTTATTTGTTTTATTTTCGAATACTAATGAAACCGGAGACAAAAATGAAATTGTTATCAAGATCAGAAGAGATTGTTCTGCTATGTGTATGGAAGCTTCAAGAGGATGCCTACGGAGTGACGATCAGAAAGCTCGTTTCCGAGGCAACAGGACATGAATGGTCAATCGGGGCTATTTATGCACCGCTGCATAGACTGGAAAAGAAAGGATATGTCCGGACGAAACAGGGTGAACCTGTTGCGGAAAGAGGCGGCAGAAGTAAAGTGTTTTATAAACTTTCTGAAAAAGGCAAGAAATCTCTGCTTGAGATCAAAAAGGTGCATGAGACGGTCTGGGTAGGGATCCCGTCTCTCGAGATTAATGGAAACCGTTGATGTTTAAAGATAAAAGAAAGCTTCCTACCCTTCCGTCCTGGTTCCTCAGGAAAGTAATCAATGGTGATATTAAATATTCTGCAATAGGAGATTTTGAAGAAGGATACCGGCAGATCTTCGAGCAGAGAGGAAGAATTACCGCATATTTCTGGCTCTGGAAAGAGCTGGTGAGGTCAACACCTCCATTCTTTAATGATACAACTATCTGGAATCTCGCTATGTTTAATAACTACCTTAAAATCGCATTGAGAAACCTGATCAGGCAAAAGGGTTTCTCCGTCATTAACATATCCGGGTTGGCACTTGGGATATCGGCATTTCTGTTTATTTCGATCTGGGTAAACCATCAAATGAGTTTCGACTCTTTTCATGAGAATGCCGATAACACCTACAGGATTGTCCAGAGGATCAAACTAACACAGGATGTCAGTTATTCTACCAGGGTGCCGGGGCCGCTGGCCGATATACTGAAAGATGATTATCCTGAGGTTATTAAAGCTGCCAGGCACGCATGGACAGGAGAAAGGACACTAAAATATGAGGACAGAATCTACTCGGAAAACTGGATCATTGGAGTAGATAAGGAGTTCTTCGATATATTTTCATTCAATTTTCTAAAAGGAAACAAAGAAAGCGCACTGGATCCAAAATTCTCAATAATTATGACGGAAAGTACTGCAGAAAAATATTTTGGGGATGCCGATCCGATAAACAGGACAATACTCCTGGATAATTACAGCTTTACCGTTACTGCGGTTGTCGAAGATTTACCTTCCAATTCAAACCTGTTTTTTGATATGATAGTCCCATTTGATTTCATCGGTACTCTTGGATGGGATCTGGTCACATGGGATTATAGCTTTTACACAACATTTGTACTTCTGGATGCAAAGGTAGAGCCCTCATCACTTGAGGCAAAGATCGCAGGGGTAGTGAACAAAAATAATCCAAAAGATAATGTTGAGCTTTTTCTGCAGCCGCTAAAGGATATATATTTATACTCGAACTTCAATAATCCTGGTACACAAGGTATAATACTATATGTATATATCTTTTCAATAGTCGGTTTTATTGTTTTGATGATCGCATGCATAAATTATATGAACTTATCGACTGCAAGATCAGAATACAGGGCAAAAGAGATCGGTCTGAGAAAGGTTGTTGGTGCGAGGAAGAAGCAACTGGTTATACAATTCCTCTTTGAGTCTATGCTGCTGACTTTTGCAGCCCTGCTGCTGGTACCTGTGATAATTAAACTTGCTCTGCCGAAATTCAATGAACTTGTTGCAGCCTCCTTCAACTATTCTGAACTTGAAATAACCGATATAGTAAATCTCAAATTTATCTCTTTCGCATTAATGATAACATTTCTCACGGGTGTGATATCTGGAAGTTATCCGGCTTTTTTCCTGTCGTCTTTTAATCCGGCAAGGATTTTCAAGAAGAGGGGAAAATCCGGGGAAAGCAGGATCATTTCGAGGAGATCGCTTGTAATCTTGCAGGTAAGTATTTCGCTGGTGCTGTTGATTGTTTCTACTGTGATCTTCAAACAACTGAATTACTTGAAGAATAAGGACCTGGGATACAGCAGCGAGAATATAGTGATGATTTCTCTCGGGATCTCCAACATGAACAATGGCGAGATCTATCATAATCTGAAGGAGAAACTCGAGCAAAGCCCTTCTGTCGAGATGGTAACCGGTTCTTTTACATCTCCTGTAAATCTCGGATCACCTGCAAGAGATGTTATATATAAAGGTAACAGGCTGGACCTGAACACTCCGATTAATATAACATCGGTAGATTTTGATTTCATCGATCTCATGGGACTGGAGATAATTGAGGGCAGAAATTTTTCCAGAGATCTCGAAAGCGAGCGCGGCAACTGGATTGTAAATGAGAGCTTTGTCAGATTATTGGAGATTGAAGGATCTGCCCTGAACGAAACTTTCGATATTCGCACATCAACCGGCAGTGTGATTGGTATTGTAAAAGATTTTCACTTTGAGTCTCTTACAAACACATCCATCGAGCCCCTGATAATCTTTCTGCATTCGACAGGTGTAAATTATATTTTTGCTAAGATCCATCCTCAGAATATACCAGACACAATTGATTTTATAGAAAATTGCTGGAAAGAAACCGCACCTGATAAACCTTTCAATTACAATTTCCTTGATGAACAGTTCAACGCCCTTTATTCAAATATTGAGACTATCGGGAGACTCATCAGATATTTTACCTTTCTTGCAGTTTTTATCGCGTGTCTCGGCCTGATAGGCTTATCTTCATTTTCTGCAGAAAAACGCACCAAGGAAATAGGGGTAAGGAAAGTGCTTGGTTCATCGATATTCGGACTTGTAATCCTGTTATGCAAGAACTTTCTCAAAATCGTTATTGCAGCAAATATTATAGCATGGCCGGTATCATATTTCCTGATGAACAAGTGGCTTTCCGGATTTCCTTACCGGACCGGTATGGATTGGAGCATCTTTATAGTATCCGGCCTGGCAGTACTGGGGATCACAATAGTCTCCGTAACTTTCCAGGCATTGAAGGCGGCATTAGCAGATCCAGTCAGGTCTTTAAGATATGAATAACCGCAAAATATGTACGTTACCGGACACAATCTGTACTGTTTACGTATACTATTAATTATTCTGATATTATTCCTTAGGAAATATCCTGAACTGGTATATTAATTGCATCTGATAATTCATATCAGATAGTAAATACCAACAGGTAAACGGGGCAGTAATGATTAGCAATTATTTTAAGGTTGCATTCAGGATTTTCCAGAGGCAGAGGGTATATTCACTTATCAATGTGGGGGGACTGGCGATCGGTCTGTCCTGTACTATAATCCTCCTGCTTTGGATAAAATCTGAACTCAGTTATGACAGGTACCATGAAAACGCAGACAAGATCCTTCGGGTAACAAGTAAATATGAAGTTGAGGGAAAGGTAGATTCTCATGTAGGTACTCCTTCTCCGCTTGCACCGATTCTCAAGGAAAGAATACCGGGGATTAATAATTTTGTAAGATTCAGCAGATCTGGGGTTGTAGAAGTAGTATATCAGGAAAAGCGGTTTTTTGAGTCTATTTACCGTGCTGATCCCAGCATATTTGATATCTTTACATTTCCATTGATCAGAGGTGATAAATCTACCGTACTTCAAGATCCAAACTCGATTCTTATTTCAGAGGCAATAAAAGAAAAGTACTTCGGTGACCATGATCCTGTAGGAGAAGTCCTGACATTATACGGAGACAGGGATTATATTATAACAGGTATATTCAGGAATGTTCCTGAGAATTCTCACTTCAGATTCGATTTCCTTATATCATTCACATCGATTGCAGAGCGACGGGTAAACGACTGGGGTGTTTCAAATTATTTGTCATACATCCTTACTACAGATGAGTTTGATCGTGAAATATATGAAAGTATGATCCCTGGAATTATTGAGGAATACAAGGGAAGGGATGCAAGGTATGTATATAAGATCGAATATAGGCTGCAGAACCTGACAGACATACACCTTCATTCCAACCTGAGGGGTGAATTCGAGGGAAACGGTAATATGGCAAACATCTATACGTTTTCCGTAGTTGGGCTCTTCTTACTGTTTATTGCATGTTTTAACTATGTAAATCTATCCACCGCAAAATATTCAACCAGAACCAGAGAAGTTGGTATCCGCAAGGTAATGGGTTCCTCTAAGATTCAGCTTATTAAGCAATTCCTGAGTGAATCGCTTTTATTTTCGCTTACTGCTCTGGTACTTGCAATAGCCCTGGTGGAGCTGATATTGCCAACATTCAATACGCTGATCCGGAAGAACCTCGATATTAGCTATTCGGGAAACCTTGTATTCTTCATCCAGATAGTCATCGTCGGAGCCGGCGTCGGTTTACTTTCTGGAATTTATCCTGCGTTCCTGCTTTCTAATTTCAATCCTGTAAATATCCTGAAAGGGGCTCTTAGAGGACAATCGAGGGGTCTCTTTTTAAGAAAGGGCCTGATTGTAGTTCAATTTTCGATATCGAGTATTCTTATTGTTAGTCTCTTTATACTGATCAATCAAATGGACTATGTTGATTCAAAAGACCTTGGATTGAATAAAGATCAGATAGTGAATATTTCAATAAACGATAAAGATCTCCTTGATAAGATCAGTGTAATTAAAAACGAATTAGTCCAGCATCCGGATATTATAAGTGTCTCTGCAACAAGTTATTCCCCGTTAAACGGTCTCGGCAATCAGAATTACTGGTACGAAGGATTGGGCGATAATATGTATCCTGCTATGAATTGGATCTCTGTAGATCAAGATTTCGTAAAGACTTACGGCCTTGAACTGATCTCCGGAAGGGACTTTTCAGGAGAGATTCCCTCAGATATTGAAAAAGCGTATATACTGAGCGAATCGGCAGCGAAGGAAGTCGGCTGGAATGATCCGTTAGGACAACCATTTAAGATTGCCAATAAAGGGATAGTCATTGGAATCGTAAAAGATTTTCATTTCAAATCCTTGCATGAACGGATCGGGCCAATAGCTTTGAATATTTATCCTGAATGGTACAATTTTATTTCTGTCAGGATTGATTCACAGAATTTATCAAGAACGATCGATCAGATCAGCAGGAAATGGAAGGAGTTTTCTCCACGCCGTACATTTGAATATACATTCCTCGATGAAGAATTCGGCAGGCTATATGAATCTGAGAAGATTCTCAAAAGCGTTTTTACCTATGCTGCCTGCCTTGCGATCATAATTGCCACTCTCGGATTATTCGGCCTCGTTGCATATGAAACACAGCGGAGAAACAAGGAAATAGGGATACGAAAAGTGCTTGGAGCCGATATCAGAAGCATTCTTATTCTTTTCTGGAAAGAATTCTTCAAATGGATACTTTTAGCGAATGTATTTGCCGTGCCGGTGATTTACATGGTCATGAGTAAATGGCTCGATAACTTTGCATACAGGATCGATATTAGCTGGTCTCCGTTCGTTTGGGGTGCTGGCGCCGTGATGTTTATCGCTATAGGTACGATTAGCATACAGGCAATAAAAGCGGCTCTGCAGGATCCGGTTGATACGCTGAAGTACGAATAAAAAAGCCGGACATTATATTGCGACCGGCTTTTAAATTTTATTTTATTTAAATCAATAGCTGTCCTCGTTTATTACCACCTTGCCTTTGAAAACCCTGTAGATAACGTATGTATAGCCTATAACGATGGGCATACCGATCAATGCTATTATCAGCATAACTGTCTGTGTTTTCGGAGTCGATGCAGCGTTATACACCGTCAGGCTGTAACTCAAGTCCGTTATCGAAGGTACTATCCTCGGAAATAGGCTGACGGCAGTGAGTCCGATCATACACAGGATCGTCAAAGAAGATGCTAAAAATGCCCTGAAATGCTGGTTAGCCTTGTTAGCGACGGGAATATATACCATGGAAGCCAGGAGGAGCAGAAAGAGGATCCATGTCAGGAAATTCCCCATTACACCTTCGAAGAGGAATGATGCCGAGAAAATTGTAAAGATTGTTGCGAGGACATACAGTGCTACGACACCCATCCATGAGCCGGATGCAATCTTCTGCATCCTTTCTCGTAGCTCACCATCAGATTTCATCGTCATATAAAGCGCACCATGCATTATAAATAAGCAGAGGCTCAATAAACCTATACCTATTGCATATGGATTGAGCAGCCCCAGGAACGATCCGGTGAAATCCCCCTGGGCGTTTATCGGGATGCCACGCATAATATTTCCATAAGCAACTCCGAATAAGACTGCGGGAAGAAGGCTTCCGATCCCGAATGCCAGATCCCACCATTTCCTCCACTTTTCAGAATCTACTTTTCCCCGGAATTCCATTGACACTGCTCTGAATATCAATGCCGTCAGGAGGAGCATAAGAGCAAGATAGAATCCGCTGAATACTGTTGCGTATACTATCGGGAAGGCTGCGAAGAGCGCTCCTCCTCCCGTCAGAAGCCATACTTCGTTACCGTCCCATACCGGGCCTATAGCGTTTATAAACAGCCTTTTTTCCTCCTGATCGTTCGCAAAAAGGCTCAATGTACCCACACCGAGGTCAAATCCGTCTAAAATTGCATAACCGATGAACAGTACACCGATCAGAATAAACCAGATTGTATTTAGATCTAACATTTTTGCCTCCTATTTTATGCGGGTTCCGGACCGTGTTTTATCTTTCTGAGAAGTATGAACATATATACAAAGAACAAGAGCACGTAGATAAGTCCGAAGAGGATTATGGAGAACATTATTTCACCTGCAGAAACAGTAACGGATGCTGCATCTTTTGTTTTCAGTAGACCGTAAACTATCCATGGCTGTCTACCAACCTCTGCAACTATCCATCCCATCTGGATCGCGGCCATCGGTAAGGGGATAGCCCAGATTAGAATTTTCAGGAATTTTTTACTTTCATATAGCGTGTTTCTGAATAATTTATAAACACCTATAGTCATTAAAAGAATGAACAATCCACCGAGTATCACCATATTATGAAATGATACGAACGGGAGCCATAGCGGAGGGATTTCTTCCGGATCGAATTGGTCCAGGCCTTTTACAGGATGATTAAAATCCCCGAATGCCATCCAGCTGAGCAGACCGGGTATCTCAATTGGCAGCTTCATCTCCGGTGGAGCCTCGACAGGATAGCCGAAGATCATCAGAGGAGCAGAATCCGATGAAGTATAGAGTCCTTCCATAACAGCAAATTTTTCCGGTTGTGTCTCTGCAACCTGTTTCGCGTGCTCATGACCGGTTGGAAACAACGCAAGAAGAGAAAACACAAAACCAAATATAATCGAAAGCTTCAATGACCTTTTCGCAGTCTCTGCAGCTTTATTATTCAGGATCAGGTACGCTGAAATCCCTGCCATGAAAAATGCACCCATAATCATGCAGGAGACCATAGTATGAGTATACCTGAGGATCGTAGATGGATTGAATACCGCAGCCATGAAACTAGTCAGCTCGGCACGTCCATTCTGGAGGATGAATCCGGCAGGAGTCTGCTGCCATGAATTCGCCACAATGATCCAGAATGCCGAGATAGTTGCTCCAATTGCTACCATGAAAATCGAGAACCAGTGAAGTCCTTTGGATACCCTGTTTCTACCGAACAGGTAAAGCCCGAGAAATGATGATTCAAGGAAGAAAGCAAATACGCCTTCGGCGGCAAGAGGGGCGCCAAAAATATCACCAACGAACTTCGAATATACAGCCCAGTTTGTGCCGAACTGGAACTCCATAACTATACCCGTAGCGACACCTAATGCAAAAGTCAGCGCAAGGATCTTCGCGAAGAATTTACCGAGCCTGATAAAATGGTCATCGTTATTCTTCCATCCCTTCCACTCAATCACAACAAGCAGCCATGCGAGGCCTATGGAAATTGGTGGAAATATAAAATGGAAACCGACTGTTAAGGCAAACTGAATTCTGGAAAGAAATACTGGATCAAAACTCATGAGACAACTCCTTTTCTAAAGGTTCATATTATTACCATCTCATGAAATAAGTATTATATTCATACAGATTGTCTGAATATATGATAATCGAGTATTGTCTACAACATAAATACTCAAATATTCATATTAATTAAGAAGAAAATCACCCTACAACCGAATACTCAATCCGGATTTTTTTCAAAGACTATTTTGCCTCCGACAATAGTTGTGAGAACTTCAGTAGAAGGAATATCTTCAGGAGAAATGGTCAGGATATCTTGAGAAAGTATAATCAGGTCGGCTAATTTACCTTTAGTTATCGTACCCTTGATCTTCTCGTCGAATGAAGCATAAGCTGATGTAAGAGTATATGCTTTGATAGCCTCTTCCACACTGATCCTCTGTTCCGGCATCCATCCTTCCGGATTTTTGCCGTCTGTTGTTCTCCTGGTAACTGCGGCATCTATCCCGGTAATTGGATCAAGCGGGGCAACAACCCAATCTGAGCCGAAACACATTAATATATTATTATCCAGAAATGTCTTAAATGGATAAGTGGTCTTTACACGCTCAGGACCAATCCTTTTTTCCACCCATCTTCCATCGTCAATTGCATGATACGGTTGAACACAAGCGATCACTCCTAAGTCAGCAAACCTTTTGAAATCCGACGGGATAATATGCTGTGCATGTTCAATTCTGAATCGTCTGTCACGCTCACCATTTATTTTGATAACTTCCTCATATATATCGAGGATCTCAGAATTTGCTCTGTCTCCGATCGCATGAACCGCGATATGAAATCCGGCTTCATCCGCGGGGAGTATATCTCCGAGAAGATCATCCGGATAAGTTACGAATACTCCGGATGTGTTGGGATTTTGAACATAAGGTTCGAAGAAGAGGGCCGTGCTTGATCCAAGGGAGCCGTCCACGAAAGCCTTTAATCCGCCAATTTTGAGAAAATCGCTGCTCCTGAAATTCTTTCTGAAGCCGATATTATCAAGTTGTTTCCAGTTGTTCAGCGGTATCCGCATGTCTATCCTGCATGTAAGATTTCCTTCTTCCATTAGTTCCTGGAGTACAACGAATGTATCGTTGCCGTAATCCATTTCATTCAAGCTGGTTACACCTACTCTACTGGCTTCCCTGAGCCCGGCTTCGACGGCAAACCTGACCTCTTCCTTGTCCGGAGCTGGAATTATCCGGTATACGAGATCCATCGCCGTATCCTTCAGCACTCCGGCAGGCTCACGTGTACCGGGTTTTCTAACGATAATCCCACCCGGTGGATCTTTTGTTTCAGATGTGATACCGGCCATTTTTAAAGCCTTGCTGTTTGCTACACCCATGTGGCCGTCGTACCTGATCACGAATACAGGCCTGTCCTGCACATACCTGTCGATAAGTTCTGCTGTAGGCAATTCCCCGCCGGCCCAGTTGTCATGGTCCCAAGTACCGCCTTTCAGCCATTTGCCGGGCGGAAGCTCACTAGATTTAGCTGCCAGCCTCCTACCGAATTCATCAGGACTCTCAGCATCCTTCAATCTGACCTCAGATAACCAGAAGCCTCCCTGCAGGAAATGAGTATGATTATCAATGAATCCGGGAAGTACGAGCTTTCCTTCCAAATCAATTATCTCTGTGTCATGGCCGATCAGCAGACTTAATTCATCTGAAGAACCGACAGCGAGTATACGGTCTCTCCAAACTGCTACTGCTTCTGCCTGAGGGAGATTTTTATCAACGGTCCAGATCTTCCCATTAGTAAGGATAATATCTGCTGAAACCGGAGATTTCTGCGTACATCCGCCCAATATTATAGGGAACAGAAATAAGAATATTATCAGGATCGAACTGATATTTACATCCATCATGATCTTCATGTTTAGAGCCCCTGATTTTAAAATAGTAATTAAGGTGAGAGAGAACTTATTAAAATTTAAATAATTTATTTGTTTAAGCAACATTTTTTTATATTTTTTATCTGATATCCTGATTGATGAGTTTTTCGGCAACCTTTTTAAGGTCATTACGTCTTATAAGTAGAGTCTATTCATAAAAGCTGAAATAATCCGGCTGGTTTTTTTGCAGTACTTTTCAAAAAAGCAGAATTGAAAAAACATAGAGGAATAAATGTCAGAGCTAACAAAATTTGAAGAGCAGATCCTTCTTTCAGTCTGGAAACTCAAGGATGAAGCTTACGGAACGACGATCTACCAGAATATTCAGAAAGTAACCGGAAAGGAACTGGCTATAGGTGGGGTATATTTCCCATTGGAGCGGCTTGTTAAGAAAGGTTATCTTCATGCTGTAAGAGGGGAGCCGACACCAATAAGGGGGGGGCAGAGTAAAAGATATTACAGGCTATCGAAAGAAGGTGTTCAAGCTCTCATGGATTCAAAGAAAACTCATGAAGAGTTCTGGAAGGACCTTCCTGAATTTAAATACTCGACTGAGAAATAGATTATGCGATCACCTGAAAAGTCTTCAAGTATTGTATTATATATTCTGGGAGAATTTCTCACCAGAACCGGGAATTACGGACTAATCGGTGATATCGAGGAACTGTATAATATATACTGTATCGAAAAAGGAAGACTGCGAACTTATATATGGCTTTGGAGCCAGATAATCAAGATGATCCCTATGATAGTTTCAACACAAACTTCAAAAAATGTCAGTATGATTAAGAATTACATGAAGATCTCTTTCAGGAGTATCTTGAGGAATAAGGTCTATTCCCTAATCAACATTTTCGGCTTAAGCCTCGGACTTTCATGCTGCGTTATGATAATCCTCTATGTGCAATATGAAATGAGTTACGACTCATTCCATGAAAACGCTGATGATATATACCGGGTGAGTCATTATATACAATATGCTGATGGAGGGGAATACGACTCTCATGTATACCTTGCTTCACTGGGGCCGTCATTGCTCGATGAATTTCCTGAAATTGAATATGCTGTCAGGTTTCACAAACCATTTTCAGGATATCTGTCATCAGAAAATAAAAGATTTTTGGAGTATAATATTTCTTATGCCGATGCGGAATTTTTTGGTCTTTTCTCATTCGATCTTATTACCGGTGGAAAAGATCAGGCACTTGCCGAACCTTTCTCGATAGTTCTTACAGAAAGCCTGGCATCAAAATATTTCGGAGATGTTGATCCCACAGGTAAGGTCATCCTGTTAAATAATGAAACAGTGCTTACTGTTACCGGGATAGCTAAAGATCCTCCTGTAAATTCGGACCTGAAGTTTTCGGCATTGATCTCCTTCAGTACCCTGTATAAGTTGCCGGGATTATATCTCGGATGGGATGGAGGCAACAGGTACATAACCTACTGCAAGATGAAAAACAATGTAACTGCCGCTGATCTTGAGGCAAAGCTGCCGGAATTCCTGAAGAGGCATACACCTTTCTATTCCGATGATGTATCTCAGAAACTCTATCTCCAGCCACTCAGGGATATTCATTTACATGTTGACGGATACTCAGGTAATGTATATCTTTTCTCATCCGTGGCATTGATCATTATGCTGATTGCCTGTATAAATTCAATGAATATGTCAACAGCCAGGTCAAGCAAGAGGGCAAAAGAGATCGGGATCAGAAAAGTATCAGGCGCAAGAAGGGCTGCACTAATAAAACAGTTTATGGGCGAATCATTTATCATGAGTTTTACTGGATTCCTCGCCGGAATGCTTTTACTATTGCTGCTCCTGCCGGTATTTGCCGAATTTTCAGGCAGAGAATTGACTATAATCCAGCTATTGAATCCATCAATTTTTTTAGCTTTAATTCTGTTACTGCTGTTTGTCAGTATTATATCGGGCAGTTATCCGGCGCTTTTCATGTCGTCCTTTAAACCTGTAGATATCATTGAAGGTAAACTATTGAAAAGGACTAAAAGCCGGATCAGTCTGAAAAGCACCCTGGTGATATTTCAATTCGCCGTATCGATAGGATTGATTATATTTACATCATTCGTATATCTGCAGCTTAATCACATTCGGAACAGTAAACTTGGATTCAACAGGGAGAGCATTCTAGTAGTGCCCCTAATAGGAAAAGATGTACAGAGAAAATACGATATAATTAAGCATGAGTTCAATTCTCTGTCAGAAGTAGAGAGTACATGCGTTTCAAGCGATTATCCCGGAAGAGGACTGGCAACCAACGGGTATATTCCGGAGGGAATCGAAGAACCGATGCAGATTCACATTCTCGAAGTCTGCTATGATTATCTGGATATGATGGGGCTGAAGACCGTTAGAGGAAGAAAATTCTCGGAACAATACTCAACGGATCAAACTGCCTGCTTAATAAATGAGGCGCTTGTCAGAAAGCTTGGGTGGAATGATCCGATAGGTAAAATTATTAATAGAAACATTGATTTTACGGTGATAGGTGTTGTAGAGGATTACAATTTTGCGCCTCTTTATGAGGAAATAGAACCACTGATTATCACGCCAAAAAGGCATGATAGGGGTTTTGAGTTCATTTCTATAAAAATAAATAGCCGGGATATCAGCGGAGCAATGAGATTGATCGAAAGGAGATGGAAATCTGTTACTGATTCTGCAAATTTTGAGTATTTCTTTCTCGATGACCTGATCGATACTGTATATAAAGATGAAAAAAAATTCGGAGATATTTTCAGGACCTTTGCTGCTCTTACCCTATTGATAGCCTGCCTGGGGCTTTTCGGCCTTGTATCATTCATGGTAGAACAGAATGTGAAAGAGATCGGCATTAGAAAAGCACTCGGTGCATCTGTTCCGGAAATATTCCTTTTGATAACAAAATCCTATTCTTTCTGGATCCTGACGGCTAATATAATTTCCTGGCCTATTGCATGGTATACTCTTGAAAAATGGCTTCAGGATTTTGCATACCGCGTTGAGATAAACCTTTCTATATTTTTATTATGCGGAGCAGTGTGCTTCTTAACGGCAATGATCTCTGTGGGTTATTTATCCATTAAAGCTGCTGGTTCCGATCCTGTAAACTCTCTCAGGTATGAATAGCAGGGATTCTATATGATATTCAGAATTTCTGCTGCTGCTGCGTTTTGGCTGCTGAGGAGATTTCTTAAAGATAATTCAGATTACGGAATTTCAGGTGATTTTGAAGAACTATATAATTACAAATTGAGTGGCAGGGGACCATTCAGAGCTAATATCTGGCTTTATCTCCAGGTAGTTAAGAATATACCGTTAATGTTTTCAAGCGAATTATCCAGGAGCTATGAAATGTTCAAGAATTACATAAAGATCGCAATCAGGAATATTCAGAGACGCAAAGTTTATTCATCGATCAATATTCTCGGCCTCAGTATTGGATTAGCATGCAGCATCCTTATCCTGTTATGGGTACAGAATGAATTGAACTATGATAAGTTCCACAGTAATTACGACAATATATACAGGGTGGCTTTTGAAGAACAGCTTGCAACTTCAATCGACAGGGGATACAGTACACCGGCTCCCATGGGGCCTGCGATGATGGAAGAAATTCCGGGGATCGACATTGCTACGAGATACTATGAGCGGGATGCAGTCATATCGATTGAGGGAGATGAAAAGGAATATAATGAATCCTTAGGTTTCGCCGATCCTCAATTTTCATCAGTATTCACCCTGGATTTCATATCGGGTGTCTCTGAGACCTGTTTAAACGAGGAGAATTCTGCAATAATATCTGAAAGCATGGCAGTGAGGCTTTTTGGAGGAGAAGATCCGGCAGGAAGGACTATAATAGTTAATGGTAGTTTCAGCCTTAAAATAACAGGAGTAATAAGAGACCTTCCGGATAACAGCACACTTGATTTTGATGTTCTGGTTAATTTTGCCAGAATAGCTGAATATTTTGGAAGACCCAATATCCTCACAAACTGGAACAGTTTCGGATTTGCGACATTTTTTCTACTTAATGAGTCCAGCAGTATAAAAGATGTTGACTCAAAAATAATTGATTTTTATGATACACATGTTGGTGTAGAGACGTCGTTCCAATTTTTTTCCGTTCCGCTTTCCAGGCTTCATCTTCACTCACTCTACGGCGGCGGGCCTATCATATATGTTTACATGTTTGCTGTGATCGCTGCGTTCATTTTGACTATCGCCTGTATAAATTTCATGAATTTAACAACTGCTCAATCGATAAACAGGGCAAGGGAAGTCGGGATCAGGAAGGTCGTCGGATCAGGTAAGGGAGATCTTATCGTTCAGTTCTTTTCTGAATCGGCTGTACTGGTTTTGGTTTCTTTTATGATCGCTGTCGGATCGGTTATTCTCCTCCTTCCTTATTTCAGCATGCTTACTGGGAAGACATTCACTCCGGCTTATTTTGGAAAAACACAGATTCTAACCGGATTAGCCTGTCTGGCAATATTAACCGCTTTTATTTCAGGGATATACCCTTCATTTGTAATATCTTCTTTCCGGCCGGTCAATATATTTAAAGGCGGTGGTAAAGCCAGTTACTGGAGCGGTGGCTTAAGGAAAGCGCTGGTAGTCTTTCAATTCGCTATATCTGTAGCTTTGATCATCAGCACGATATCCGTATTGAAACAGGTGGATTTCTTCAAGAACAAAGGCCTTGGATTTGACAGGCAGAACAAAGTATATTTCAGAAGCAATTCGGTCATCGCCGGGAGATATGAAGTTCTAAGGGAAGAATTTCTCAAAAGCCCTCTGATAGAGAATGTGTCAATATCCTCTTTTCTTCCCGGAACGGGTTCAACAGCTTCTGCTTCCGGGATAACATGGGAAGGAAATACTGAAAATAAGACTGTGCTGTTTCATATTGCATCAGTTGATCATGATTTCGCAAGTACATTTAACATTGAAATGGCTGAAGGAAGATTCTTCTCAGAAGATCATAGTTCAGATATAAATAACTATATCATAAACGAAGAAGCGGCGAGACAGATGGGCCTGGAATCGCCGGTCGGTAAGTCAATTTCTGCGAGAACTGAGGGTGAGATTATCGGTGTGATCCGTGATTTCAACCTCAAGTCCTTGCACTCGGAGGTAGTCCCGATGCTTTTTATGATTAATCCGCAGAATTACAGGTATGTAGTTGCGGATATTGCTGGTGATACCGCAGCAGAGGCGACGGATCATCTCCGGAGTGTATTCGAAAAGCTCCTGCCCGGTTATCCACTGAATTACACTTTTCTCGAGGACAATATCGGCACTCAGTATCACAGCGAAGAAAAACTTGCGGAGATATACAAGTATTTTGCATCGATGGCGATACTTATTTCTTGTCTTGGGCTTCTCGGTTTGTCAACCTTCATGGCAAAGCAAAGGACTAAAGAGATCGGTGTCCGGAAGGTTCTTGGAGCCGCAAGTTCGAGCATAGTGGTTATGTTCTCGAAGGACTTTCTGAAACTGGTGTTGATCGCAAATATCATTGCACTGCCGGCAGGAACATACTTCATGAATAAGTGGCTTCAGAATTTCGCATACAGGATAAATATCGGGCTGGATATTCTCGCAGTATCAGCAGTATCAGTGATGGTCATTGCCCTCCTGACGGTAAGTTATAATGCTGTCAGAAGCGCACTGGCGGATCCGGTGAATTCCTTGAGGAGTGAGTAGGGGGCTAATATCAGAACTGATTTTCGAAGGTGGTTTTATCTTCCGTATTCTTGTCTTTTGGTATCCAGTAGGAATCGTGTCCCGGTTTGAAAGTCAGACTCAGGAAGTCCTTCTTCGTATTTCTGGCGATCAGGCCTATGGGTGTCATAATTAGATAAAACAGAATACTGAGAATGATTCTCGTCATGATCCAGCCGAGGACTACGGCGATCGACATCCATATTTTGTGAACAGGTTTCAGCAATAAGGGTACTGCCAGACCGAATGTAAGAAGAATTCCCGCGAAAACGAGGAAATATAAATAAATACTGCTGTCCTTCCAGAATAATACGGCTGCTATACCTGCGGAGACGATACCAACCAGTAGGCTGAATTTGCGGATCTCCTTGTTGGTGCTCTTGATCTTTTTTATATCTTCAATAATTGCTTTCAATGTTCTATCTCTTTTCTTTATTAATATGCCCTGTTAGAATGTCTGAATTTTCCAAATACCTGAAAATTGCCTTTCCTGCTGCTTCATTGCCATACCAGCTCAAATGTTTGTCGATCTCTCCGTATAATCCATTACCGGACCTATCAGCAATAAAATCATGATAGAGATCGAAGAATCTGATCTCTGATTCTTCACAGATCTTCAATACATAGCTATTCGGGAGACTCCTGTCATAATCTCTTCCATCTGAGATCACCTGTTCCCATAATTCATTGTCAATCTGCTCTTTTTGCGGAATATACAGAAGCATGAGTTTTGTACTGTTCCCGGTTGTCCATTTTTGGATCCTGTTGATATACTCCCCGGTTATCTCCCAGTCACTGCTAAAATCCTTTGCCGGAGTTTTTGCGTATAATTCCACCCAAGGTACGATCCTGCTTCGGCTGAATATTGCTACTTTCCACATAACATAGAAATACAGGTGCGAATGCAGCCTCAGAAATCTCTTTACCGGATATGGCAGGCTGATCGGATTCAGATTTTCGTGCTCAGAGATCATGTAGCCGTCCCGGATTTTTATGGTCGTTGTTCCCGTATTGTTAGTCAATATATCATTATGATAGAAACCGAGAATAACCATGTCAGGTTCGAGAGCAGCACCGTATTTTTCAAGAAACGCGAGCTGATTACCATTGTTGTATCCGGGCACACCTGCATTTAAGACTTCAAATTCAATGGAGTCATACCGGGTGTTGAGATGCTTTTCGAGCTGCTTACCGAATGTCAGTTCCAGCGGTACTGCGCCATTAAAAGTCTGGGAGTCTCCTACTAAAAGTATTCTGAATGTACCGGGGGATTTTTCTCCATAATCTCTGTCTTCCCTCAAAGACTGGCTGTTTATCCTGATCTCAGCACGGCCTATATCGTTCTCAATTACAGTCGAAAAACCGGGATTGAGAACAAAACCTGTCTCCGGATCGCCAATGTAAAGGTCTTTTGGATGGGGTTCAATAGGCAGATCGCTGACAAATAACCTTACGATCACCTCGAGGATCAAAACACAAATAACCGTCGTGAATAACAGAAGTGACAAATTTTTAAGAAAATTTATGATCTTCTTTTTCATAACGGTTTAGAACAGAGTATATATAAATGGCGCCAGGGCAGAGCTTTCACCCAGTATTATCAATGCCCCGAGCAGTACTAAAAATACAACTATCGGGGTAAGCCACCATTTTTTTCTGATTTTCAGAAATGAAAGAAACTCTTTAAATATTGAAAATTTGCTCATATTTTTTTCTATTTATTGAATTATTATTCAGTTTCACATTAATCAAGCTCGAATTCCTTGCGCCAGTCGACGTCGCCTTCGAGTTCTTTCTGCTCTTTTTTATCAAGAAGAAAGTTTCCAAGCATAAGGTAGTCCATATTAGTTCGCATGAAGCATAAAAAAGCATCCTGCGGTGTACATACAATAGGCTCGCCTCTTACGTTGAAAGACGTATTGATGATAACTCCGGTCCCGTACTTTTCATCAAATCTCCGTATCATTTCATGATACATAGGATTAACATTTTTATTAACAGACTGGATCCTGGCAGAATAGTCAACATGTGTAATTGCCGGAATCTCTGAGCGGACTATATTCAGCTTATTAAGTCCGAACAGTCTTTCTTCCTCCTCGGTCATCTCTCTCTTGATCTCATCTCTTACGTTGGCGACAAGCAGCATGTAAGGACTTGGCCGGTCTATCTGGAAATAATCCGAGATCCGCTCTTCTATAACAGTAGGGGCGAAAGGTCTGAAACTCTCACGGAATTTGATCTTGAGATTCATTGTTTCCTGCATCTTCGGTGATCTTGCATCGCCAATTATTGATCTGCCTCCCAGGGCTCTGGGGCCGAATTCCATTCTGCCATTGAACCAGCCGATAACTTTCTGATCATTTATCAGATCAGCTACAGTACCAGGGATATCTTCATTGCTTAAGAACTTGTATTTGATCCCGTTCTTTTCAAGGTATGCCCGAATATATTCATCATCAAACTCAGGGCCAAGATATGATCCCTGCTGCGAATCACCATTACCGGATACATGTCTGTCTTTATCAAGGTATTGGTGCCAGACAAATAATGCTGAGCCCAATGCACCACCTGCATCACCAGCTGCAGGCTGGATCCAGATATTCTTGAAAGGACCGTTACGCAGGATCTTGCCGTTACCGACACAGTTCAATGCAACACCGCCGGCCAGACAGAGATTATCAGATCCCGTTTCTTTATTAACATGATCAGTCATTTTCAGCATAACTTCTTCAGTTACTTCCTGAACCGAACGGGCAAGGTCCATCTCTTTCTGCGAGAGATCCGACTCAGGTTTCCTTGGAGGACCGCCAAATAATTCGTCGAATTTTTTATTTGTCATTGTCAGGCCGGCACAATAATTAAAATATTTCATGTTCAGTCTGAATGAGCCGTCATCCTTCAAGTCTATCAACTCTTTAAGTATAAGCTCCTTGTATTTTGGTGTACCATATGGGGCAAGCCCCATAACCTTGTATTCACCGGAATTGACTTTAAATCCGGTATAATAAGTAAAAGCGGAATATAAGAGACCCAGGGAATGAGGGAAATGTATTTCAGCTGAAATATCTATCCTGTTATCTTCACCATAACCGTAACTCGATGTCGCCCATTCTCCGACACCATCGATTGTGAGAAAAGCCGACTCTTTAAACGGTGACGGAAAAAAAGCCGACGCAGCGTGTGATTCGTGATGCTCAGGGAATATGATCTTTCCATCAAATCGGAGGTTATCCTTTATTAACTCTTTGATCCAAAGCTTGTGCTTGATCCATAATGGAATTGCCTTTATAAACGATTTGATACCTATAGGAGTATAGGCTAGATAAGTTTCAAGTATCCGCTCAAACTTTAGGAATGGTTTATCATAAAATGCAACATAATCGAGGTCTTTTCCGGTAATCCCGCCTTCTTTGAGACAGTATTCAATTGCATTTGCGGGGAAGGAAAAGTCGTGTTTCTTACGGGTAAATCTTTCTTCCTGAGCAGCAGACGTTATCCTGCCATCCTGAACCAGACAGGCTGCACTGTCATGATAAAATGCTGATATTCCGAGTATATTCATACAGTAAAGAATTTTATTATATTATTCGACTTCAGCTGTCTTTTTATTTAGGAAATAAGGCAAAATTAATGTCCTGCCAGTTGATGGACTTCTTTTTACGGAAATGATATTTTGCCATAAACTGAAAGTTAATATAATTATTTATCTTATCCAATATATTTTTAGCTGGCTTTGGTTGATACCAGGAGGGGGATTATTAAAAGAATTTAAACTGTCAGGCAAGCATTTTTTAAATTTCTATGATTCCCTTGTAAGACAAAGAAGGGATTGATCAGGAATAGCCCTTATCTTCCTCTCCGCTGGTCATATTCTGCAGGAGATCCAGGATGAATTCGCTGTTCCTTTTATCATTGATCTCGTGGTAAGCCCTGTTAAGGTTCAACAGTACTCTTCTGACAATGTCTGATGGTGTCGGCGGGAAATTCAGCATCCTGTTGAGGCCGTGTGAAGAAGTCAGGTAGGAATCACTGAATTCCTCCATTGTCATGATCTTTCCGCCATGGAAACAGTCAACCAGAAAAACCTCGTTTTCGTTATAGACTTTAGCAAGGAAATGTCCTGGATAATTGCATCCTTCGACCTTCAGACCGAGCCTCTGGGCGACAAGAATATATACGCAGACGAGGCTTATTGGAATACCCTTTTTGTTCTGGATTACGTAAACGAGATCGCTATTCCTGTAATGGTAATAATCATCCTCCGCGCCCTTCAGTTCTTTATCCACGAAAAGAAAATGGGCAAGATCAAGAGCGTTGTTAGAGCCGTAAAGAGCATTAAATTCGACTGACATCTGATCAAGAAGATCTTCAACTCTTATAGGATAAGATGTACCGTTAAGAAATCCTGAAATAAGCTTGAAGGCCTCTTCCAGTTTATTGATATCCTCTCTCTGTGAGACCCAACTCTGCCATGTTTCCTTCAGACATTCTCTTCTGTATTCCGATACCATTCCATGGATTTGCGAAAGCTGATGTTCATCGGGGGGATAGGATAGATTCAATAGCTCTTTTTCAAGAGCAGGGCCGTAAGAATCCAATTCTTTTACAATAGCATCCTGTACTGTAGGAGAATCATCGTCTATGAGTTTAAGTAAAAATGGGAGTTGGGTTGTGTCCGGCATTTCAGTTAGCCCTGATCCTTAAATTTGCCTTCGTTTAAATATATACACAGGAGCAAAATAAATCAAGATATAATTTGAAAAATCGGCAGCTATATAAAAAGCCCGGCAGCAAAATAAGCCTACCGGGCTTTCAAAACAACAGGTAAAATACTAATGTTTTACCATAAACTTTTCGAACCACGCCATGAGGTACAACTGTTGAAGAAGTCTGTGTGAAGGCCTTCTCCATCCGTGGTATTCATTTGGCATTCTCACAAGCAGAGTTTCCTTTTTCAGCATTTTCAATGCGCGGTAGTATTCCTCACTTTGGGGCATCGGAGTTCTCAGATCGGCCTCACCGGTCATGACCATTGTTGGAGTTGTAACGTTAGCTACGTAATGCAGGGGTGATCTTACAGCGAACTCCATCGGATCTTCCCACGGATATTTTCTGAATTGTCTATACCAGCTTGAGCCGTCAGTATTTCCAACAAAAGAGTGCCAGTTTATTACCGGTCTCATGGAAACCGCAGCGCAAAACCTGTCGGTGTGTCCGACGATCCACGCTGTCAGAACTCCTCCACCGGATCCGCCGCATACAAATAGGTTGTCTTCATCTATGAATCCTTTTGCTATTGCAGCATCTACTGCTGCCATAAGATCATCATAGTCTTTTCCGGGATAGGAGTACTGGATTCCGTTTACGAAATTCTGACCGTATCCCGTACTACCTCTGGGATTCATGTAGAGCACTGCATAACCGTTTGCTGCAAAGTTCTGCCAGGCCCAATTGAATCTTACCGTATACATTGACCATGGTCCGCCGTGAATCCAAAGGAGCATCGGATATTTCTTTCCAGGTTCAAAATCGGAAGGTTTAATAAGCCATCCCTGCAGATCAAGCCCATCGGGAGATTTAAACCACATCTCTTCTACCTGACCCAGTTTCTTATCCGCAAGAATATCCGTGTTAAGATCTACGAGCTTCTTTCTTTCATCAAACTTTTTCAGACTGAAGGAATAAAGGGATCCAGGATCATGATAATCAGCAATCGTAGCGGCAGTTATATCATTTTTCGAGAATGATATTCCGTTAATGTAGTGATTTCCCTCTGTGAGTTTTTCGATCTTACCGTCGAGAGATACCCGGTATAGATTTCGTACACCTTTTTCCGCCATAAGATAATAAACTCCCGTACTTTCACCATCCCATGTCACACTTGACGGTGAATTAGGCAGGTTGCCGGCAAGCATTTTCTTACCGCCTCCATTATTATTCATTATGTACAGGCTGGATAGATGGCTTGTATAATTTTTTTGATCATAACCGGTATAGGCTATCCATTTCCCATCGGGAGATATCCTCTGTCCCCGGTCAGGACCGTCCCTTTCAGTAAGCGTTACAATCTCAAGAGTTTTGACATCGACCGAATAAATCTCCGAATCGCCGTTCTGATATTCCGGCTCCGGTTTCCGAATCGCTGAGAAATAGATTTTCGAGCCGTCGGCAGACCACTGCGGGTCGCTGTGCGAGTACTCGCCGGAGGTCAGCTTCTGCGGTGTTCCGCCCAGAACAGCGTCGATTGTATATATATGGGTATATCCCTTTGGGACCGGACCTCTTCCGTCTCTCTGCCATGAAAGGCGGTCGACTACTACAGCAGGTTTAGCCCATTTTGCACCGGCCGGGCGTTTAGGGAGCTTAACAGGAAGAATAGGTTTTGTATCCGGGGTGAATGAAGTAAATGCAATCATTTTACCATCCGGAGACCATCTGATGCTCCCGGGAGAACGCTCTAGGTTTGTCAACTTTACTACTTCCTTTGTGTCGAACCACATAACATATAACTGAGATGTCCCGTGCCTGTCGGAGATGAATGCAAGTTTAGTGCCGTCCGGCGACCACACAGGTGAAGAATCACTCCAGTTTCCTTCAGTCAGCATTCTTACCTTTGTTCCGTTCAGATCAGACACCCAGATGTTGCTTCTTCTCCTGTCGTTGATTTTGTCGACAAATCCTCTTGTGAAAAGAATATGCTGTCCATTAGGTGATATATTCGGACTTCCAACACTCTCCATTTCCATAAAAGTTTCCTTGTCCAGGAGATCGGTTCTTTCCTGTGCATAAACAAAAACACAGCAAAAACTGATTAATATAAATGTAAAGACAAACTGAATAGTATTATACCTTTTCATATAACCTCCACAGATTAAATAAAACAATTGATATCACAAGATAATTAAACTGGAACGATAAAAGTATGGATCTTAAAGAAAGCAAACTAATGATCGGGATTTCGGATAAAATAATGTATTGAGACTTTCTAAATATGTCAACAATTATCTACTAATTTATTCAGGTTCAAAATATTTCGATTTCAGATCTGATTTAATGAGGTTAGTATCGTATTCTTGCACCTCCATAGCATATTATGATAGAAACCAGGATTATATAATTATTTTATACCTATATTATGTAAAAGTGAAATTCTGTTAAAATTGAGAGGTTATTATATGGACAACCGGAAATACAGCAGGCGCAGTTTTCTCGATAGGAGTACCAGAGGATTAGCAGCAGCAGGGGCAATGGGGATTTATGGTAAACTTGATCTGCCTGAAGAAAGAGTAAAGCATAATTCACAGAAAGATATAATCTTCAGGGATCTCGGAAAGACAGGTGTGAAATTACCGATAGTAAGCATGGGAGTTATGACAGCTACGAATCCGGAAGTGCTTGTCAGGGCATATGAAAAAGGTGTCAGACATTTCGATACGGCTGAATTATACCAGCGTGGTAACAGTGAAAAGATGATCGGTGATGTTATCAACAGAATGGGTGTCCGCGATGATGTTGTAATTTCAACCAAGGTATGGGCTATTTCACATAATCCGAAAAGGCGTAACGAGATATCTAATCCGAGTTCTCCCGAAAAAGTCAGGCAATATTTCATTGAAGATTTCGAGGGGTGTCTTGAAAGGTTGAAAATGGATTATGTTGATATTCTGTATCAGCATAACGTTACTTATGATAATTCAGTCAATGCAAGAGTTGCCATGACCAATCCGGGAATACTGGAGGCATTGGAGGAACTGAAGAGTACCGGTAGGATAAAATATACAGGAGCCACAGCCCATTTTAATATGGCATCAGTCCTGAATGAGGCTGCAAGATCGGGTGTTTTCGATGTAGTCCAAATCTCATATAATTTCTCGATGTCAGATGATGATGAACTGAAGGATGCCATTAAGAACGCAAAGGACAATAAAATAGGTGTAGTAGCAATGAAGACTCAGACCGGCGGAGAAGGAAGGGATAAAACTCCAATAAACCAGACTGCTGTACTTAAGTGGGTTCTGAGGCATGAGGGTGTAACTACGGCAATACCGGGCTTTACAAATTTTGATCATCTGGATGAAGATTTTTCAGTGGCCAGTGATCTGGAGTATACAAGTGAAGAAAGAGAATTCCTTGAATCAGAAGATGTTATAAAAAAACTTGACTTCTGCAGGCAGTGTTCCTCATGTGAGGATACATGCCCCAGAAACGCAGATATACCGAATTTAATGAGATCGCATATGTATGCCCGAAAATACGGGGATTTTTTCGAAGCGAAATCTACATTGAAAATGGGTACTGAAAATATCATAAGCCTATATCCCTGCATGGAATGCAATGAGTGTTTGGCAAAATGTATCCGTTCGGTTAACATAAGTAAGAATATTGAAGAACTTAAGCTCTTATTTGCATAATTCACGGGATTTTATCAAATTACTATTTATTTATTATTGGAGGTTAGAATGAGTAGAAGAATTACAGCAGTATTAACAAATGTTATTATACTTTGTTTGGCCTTTTCCGGATTAACGGCACAGGATAATACAGGCAATCTTTATTATGCTGCTGAAGTTAAGGTGAAATCGGGAATGATTGAAGAGTATGAAACCGTTGTGAAAGAATTTGTTGAAGCGTGCAAAAAGCACGATTTTCCATTTGATTATTATGCCTACAGCATTGAAGGATTCAGATATGTTTTTATCTATAGAATCAAAACTTACAGTGACATCGAGGCCATCGCACGGGCTGTGGGGGAGCTATCCGAAAACATAGGTGAATCCAGACTATCGGAAATGTATGATAGGGAATATAAAGCGCTTGATAACACGGTTTTTACAACGTTCAGATATGTGCCCGGATTATCTAAAACAGGGAACAGTTCGATTATGACCGACGAAAGAATCAAGCATTTAAATTGGTCTTATATATACGTCTCAAATGAAAATGATTCCAAGTGGAGAAAGCTGCAGGAGGAATGGCTTGCTCTGTTTAACGAAAACAATATAGACTTTAACTGGGAATTCTATACCGGAGGAATTGGAATGAAACTCCCGGTCTGGATATATGTTACCGGGGGAGAATCTGCTGTTGAATATCACAAGCAGTTGGAAAAATTAAGGGAATTCCTGGATAAGAATGCGAAGCATCTTTACGACAGAGAAATCCCTTTGATAAAGGATTATAAAGAAGTTACCGGAAGGCTGAGACCGGATCTCTCCTATGTCAGGGAATTGAGGTGAAAATCAGTTTTTTTTTTGTATATATATGCTAATTATTCCGTATACAATAACATGCTGTTGATAAGGACTTGAATATATTATTTCGAGGACTAATATTAACCTGAAAGACATAAAACGAAATGTAGTATACATTGTTTTAAGTTATGCCGGATTTCTCCTTCTTGCCGTGATAATAGAGAGTGAATACTTTTTCTTTAATACATTGCAGAGATCTCCGGAATTATTATCTGAAAGACTTCGTTGCCAGATGTCTGTCTGGGGGCCATGGGCTTTTTTTACACCGCTTATACTATGGTTATGCAAAAAATTTCCGATTTCTCCCGATAACTGGCAAAAAGCCATCCCGATACATATGATTGCGGGATGTCTGTTGACAGCAGCACAGGCTCTTCTGACACATGCGTATGTTATGTTAAGGTTTTTCGATTTTACGTGGGAAAGCTCGACGATTTTCGGGTATTTTATAAGGGCTCTCGGAGTCAAAATACTGATATACTGGGTAATAGTCGGACTATACCATCTGCATGACTTCTACAAAAGAAATAAGGATAATGAGATCCGAAAGTCGAAAATTGAATCTCAACTCGCGCAAGCCCAACTAAAGGCGCTGAAGGCTCAGCTTCATCCTCATTTTCTTTTCAATACTCTGCATACTATTGGCAGCATGGTCTATTGTGATGCCGATCAGGCTAACAGAATGATAACGCAGTTGAGTGATTTGTTAAGGATAGTACTTAAGAAAGATAGTTCAAACAGAGTGTTGTTGACAGAAGAAATGGAGTTCTGTAATCTTTATCTGAAGATACAGAAAACCAGATTCAAAGATAATCTCGAGGTTATCGTAAAGCATGACAATAATACTCAAAACATTCTTGTTCCTTCTTTTATATTGCAGCCATTCGTTGAAAATGCCGTTATACATGGTTTTTCAAAAAATTTGCACAAGGGATTGATCAAGGTTGTGGCCCGTAATGTTGACCAAAGGCTATTACTGGAGGTGCATGATAACGGAGAGGGTATCGAGAAATTTAATACCTCAGAAATAAAACTGGGATTAGGTATTACAAATTCTTATGAACGGCTTAAAAGAATCTATAATGAGGATTTTGAATTGACATTTTCGGATTCTGATGAAGGAGGATTGAGGGTAACAATCAATATACCTTTTTTAACTAATTAACATATTGTTTTACAGGAAAGTCATGGGGATCAGATTACTAAGATCAAAAAAATTTATTAGTGATCAATACATTTATAATAAAGAGAAAAGTATGATGAAATTTTACACGAACATTGTTCTAACATTGATATTTTTTTTAATATCACCACTCTCGACTTATGCCCAGGGACCAAATCTTTCAATGTATTATGATCCTGGGACGGAACTCCCCTGGGCAGAATGCTACGTTTATCTGGAAGGAGGTACCAAGATGAAGATACCATTTCTTCCAGTTGTAGACCAGAGTTATTGCGGACCGTTCGGAACAAACAGATATACGAACGACATAGACGTTGACGGTCAGTTGGTATATATCAATAATGGAATAATAAATAATGATGAAAATTGTTATTTGGGTAGACGTCTGGATTACACATACGGTGAACTTGATGTGAGAGACAAAGTCGTTATCTTCTGTTATGATTTTCCGGGAGCAGAAGATAAGAGGCAAAATATTAAAGATATTCTTTTGGAATCCATATCGAATGCTTCGAAAGGCGGAGCATTGGGAGCAATACTCTTTTCTTATAGTAGTGAGTATCCTTCATTAAGGCTGCATAGCGCTAATAAACCGGAGTTACTCAGTTTCCCCGTTATTACTATTACAAAAGAATCGGCTGTAGCTATATTTGGTACTTCAGAGTCAAATGTCAATAAAATAATTACTGACTGGGAGAAGAAAGGTGGTTCCGATTCTTTTGAACTTATTTCGAAAATTCATATTCATATCGACGGGGAATTTTCCAAAGTCAACAGCCCGAATTTCTCGATCATTGCAAGAAAGGGTATGGTATCGGGTGAAACACTGAAGAATATGAGTGAAATAAATGAACGCTCACTGAAACTTATTAAAAAGACTTTTGAACCGGTAAAGGATAACCGATGGAATCTTTTGAACTTAACATATTTCGCTGATTTTGATTCAAAGATTTATTATACGAGGCACTGGGGATTCGGCCTGGCAAACGATGCGGGAGTGTTTTCAGTTTTGAAAGGGGGAGAGTCAGATTATAGGTTGGCGGCTCATGAAAACACACATATTTTTACATATTTAAATTGGGGAAAGAGCAGTTCTTTCTTCACAGAGGGATTAGGGAAATATGTTGAAGTACTTACCGGTAACAATGATCAGAACCATGAAGAAACACTTGAATTCATTCTTAACGAGGATATGTTTCCGTTGTCAAAAATGATTGATTATCAAATAGGTAGACCGGGAAAGGAGACTTTAGTCGGATACCCGGCTTCAGGATCTTTAATCGGATTTATTGCAGATCAATATGGATTAGCAAAGGTTAAGAGTCTATACATGCTCGAGCGCTCCCGCGTTCCTGCAAAAGACAATGCAAATGAAATATGGAAAAAGGTTATTGAAAAAGATATCGTTGAACTGGAAAAAGACTGGCATACCTGGCTGATTCAGAATTTCAGGAAATAAACACTCTAATAAATAATTATTAATACAATTAGATATCGCTTAACCGAGATAATTCTATGATAATCAAAGCAGTAATTGTCGATGACGAGCCTTATTCGAGAAAGATTATTAATACTTTTCTTGAATATGATACAGAAGTCAGAATCATATCCGAATGCAGTAACGGGCTTGAAGCAGTAGATGTCATAGCGGAAGAAAAACCGGACCTTGTTTTCCTCGATGTTCAGATGCCGGGTATGGATGGCTTTCAGGTGCTTGAAGCCTTGAAAGATATATACATCCCAAACGTTATATTTACGACTGCATATAATGAATATGCATTAAGGGCTTTTGAGGTTAATGCATTGGATTATCTGGTGAAACCTTTTGACAGCGAAAGGTTCCGGAATTCATTGAAGAGCGCAAAGGAGAACATTTTTACCAAGAATTATCTGAGAGACAAAATTGAATCACTGCTTGATAGTATTGAAGACTCCAATAAATATCTGGACAGAATATCTATTAAAGACAAAGGAAAATTTATATTCATAAAAACCGAAGATATTAACTGGATAGAAGCTGCAACTTACTACATTAAGATCTATCTTGAGGATACATGGTATTTAACGAGAAATTCTATTAGTGTAACCGAAAAGAATCTGGATCCTTCAAAATTCATACGGATACACAGGTCATACATCGTGAATATAGATTATATAAAGGAACTTCAGCAAAAAGCGAATAAATATACGGTTGTGCTGAAAAACGAAAAAAAACTAAATCTCGGAAAGAATTATAAAAAGAATCTTCTAAGTAAATACAGGATTGAATCCTAAACCTATTTTCCAGGATTCAGTACTATCTTCAATTCAGTAACAGACTCAATTTTATTCCTCGAAAAGAATACCGGGAAATACTTATTCTTTGCCCAGGTTTCGAAGATATTCCGGTAGAATGGGCTTTCGGGATTGCCGGACTGGCCGGGAGTATTTGTCCCTACAGAGTTATCCCAGTTACCTGTATCTGCAATTATCCTGAATGAAGCACCGGCACGCTGGTTACCTCCATAGCTCGTATTATTTACAGCATAGCTATAACCTCCTCTGGGATAGGGGCCGACGTCGAATTTCTTTTGATATTCCTCGTTGACTACACGGCTTAAAATATGCCTGATCTTTATAAAATGCATTTTTTCCTGGCCATACTGCCACTTCTTCATATCCTTTCCAAGTCTTTCTTCAAGATCTGATACAGCCTTTTCAAGTGAAGAGATAAGTAACCTGTCTCTTCCAGAAAGCGGATCATCTCCAAATCTGCCGTCAGGTGCAGAGAGGTGATCAATTATTCTTGTAAGTGGAAGACGGGATGCATAGCGTTCCGGTATCCTGTTGTTAATAACCTCACCGGCAGCGACAGACAGAATTCTCTCCCATGTCAGATAGATCGATGGTTCAACTGCCTCTGCCTCCATAACGCAGTCCCAGTTCAGCAGCATCTCGAGAGCCATCTGCGTTTTTCGGTCACCTGTTGAAAGCCCATTTAAAAGAGGGATCAGGTCCCGTGCCGGAACAGAAAGCTCATCGCACTGCAGTTTCATCATGTCAACCATTGAGTGTTTTTTTCCGGATCCGAGTACCTCTGCGATCCTGTTCGATCGGAACTTATCAGACCAGCGGTATCCGAGACGGTAGGGATACCCATGCGGGACGTTGAATTCGTTCGCAGTCCCTATAAATCCTTCCGGAGGATTAAACTTCATTGGAAGGTTGCGTATAGGCAGATAGCCTTCCCATTCGTAATTCCCGTCACCAGGTACAGGGAGTTCACCGTACCAATTAGTCCTTATAGGCGTAATCCCGACAGCCTGCCATCCGATATCTCCATATTTATCTGCCCAAACCATGTTCTCCGAGGGAGTTCTCGAGTAAGTGCAAGCTTCGCGAAATTCTTCCCAGTTCTTTGCCTGGTCCATCCTGAGGCTTGCGAGATAGGGGGCGCATCCTTTTTCCAGCCATGCAGCCCTGACAGCATAGGCCTTGTTGTTTTCCCGGTCTTCGTAGATAACCGGACCGTGACGTGTGAATTTCAGATCAATGTTTCTTGGCATTTTATCTTTGATGTCTATCCTCTCACTGATTACAGTCATATTTTCCCAGCTGCCTCTATACATGTACTGGTCTCCGTTAGAGGGATTAATATCGTAGATATACATGTCTTCCTGGTCAATAGAGAAGATAGTCAGCCCCCATGCGCCGTGCTCGTTATGACCAATCGATAATCCCGGAAGGGAAGGTTCACCTCCCCCGATTACATTCCAACCCGGGGCAGACAGGTGTGCCCAGTATCGCAGCGAAGGGACCTGCTGTGTCCTGTGCGGATCGTTTGCCATTATAGGGTAGTGCGAAGCTGTATGATCTCCGTTCACAACCCAATTGTTGCTCCCGATCTCTTCTATATTATATGGTTTATACAGGTCAAATCTGCCTAAGGTACTATAGAAACCACCGTTCATGACAGAACGGGCAGATGGATCTACTATATCCTCAGGATCGATGAAACTTCTGCCTCGCGAAGCGTAGATTCTGAGTACATGCTCTGGAATAATTGAAAGATCGATGCCTTCGGTGATCTTCAGGTCGATATCAAAAGGTTCGTAATTGGCTAGCTCCATGTATTTTTCGATCCCTATCCCGTTGACTTTCACTGCATTCTGAACTTCATACCTGACATTTCTGTAGAGACCGTTGTGCCTGGAAATGACGGATTCCCAAGTCCAGTATTTAGGTTTAATACCCAGCAGGCGGAATTCAACCGGTAAAAGCTCAGGATTCTTTTCCGTGAGATCAATGTATGAGTTGATACCCTTTACAAATGAAGTGATTATCATTTCACCTTCCGGGTGATAATGGTTCAATTCCTGTTCACGGTCTCCCCTGTATTTGAAGAGGCGGGCACGATGGTCTCTGAGAAGAGCTTTTTCACCGAATACTTCCGACAGCGTTCCGGTTGCCTCACGCCGCCATAATTCAAGTTGGAAAAGTCTGTCCCTGGCAACGTTGAATCCCTGCGCAAAGAACAAGTCTTCCTGGTTTCCGGCATAAATATGAGATATTCCCCATCTGTCTTTAAGAATCTCGACAGTATTGTTCAGTCCAGAGATGCTATAGTTCTGTTGATCAGTTTGTGAATAAGCTCCAGAGAAAATCAGCATAGAAAAAACAATAATAATAACAATTCTGAATAAAGATTTCGCAGAGAAGATCATAGCCGCCTCACGTTTTTGGTAAGATTGGGTGATAGAACGAAGTATTTAAGTGTAAGGTATATTTTATTTCCAGTCAAGTTAAAAGTGGATAAATCCGATTCCTCTTAGTAACAGTATTTTAATACAGAACGGAGTTCAAAGATTTCTACAGTTCGTCCCGAAGTCTCGGATTTTCAGTCGAGATGACAGAATTCACTCTGTCAGCACTTAATAATCGGAAAAACGGAGGGCATTAGATTCCGGCTGGAAGGACGCAATGACAACCACAGTTTTCCTAATCATACTATCATGCAGGCTTCCAGAGATGTAATTCATACAAAAAAAACCCGGGTAGTGGCCTGCTACTCGGGAAAATTTATATATAGGAGGTATGTAATAGTCTTATTTATTATCTTATACTGTCGTCCTGTATTGCGAGTTCCTGTCAATTATTATTATCCTGTTTTTTCTTTTCTGCTATGGCTTCTGTGAACCAGAGCAGCCTCTTGATAAATGTATCGGTTGAATCTTTATATGATTCATTAAGAAGTTGTCCTTCCTCTCCGAAGACATCCTGAACATAAGAAACCGGAAGTCTCGCCGGAATTGGCAGTGCTCCCATGTGAAGTAAAACTACACGCAGCTGGGTAAGTACACTGCTTCCACCGAAACCCCCGCTGGAGATTGATGCAACCGCCACAGGTTTAAAGAACATCTCATCCCTCACATGGTCAAGTGCGTTTTTCAGAACTGCCGGATAACCTCCCTTGTATTCCGGTGTTACGATGATGATTGAATCGGATTCACGTAGAATGTCGGAATATTCTTTCAGTTTTCCCTCAGGTTCATCACCGGGTTTAAGCTGCTTAGAGAACATCGGGATATTCAATTGAAAAAGATCGACAAATTTCACCTCGACATTTTCATATTTATCAAGTTCATTATTTATGTAATATGCTGCTTTCTGGCTCTGTCTTCCTTCCCTAACACTGCCTAATAGTATAGCTATTTTATACATTATCTTCTCGATTCGGGCGTTTTAATTCATCGGTACTTCGATGATCAGTAATTCCGATTCTTCAATAACATCAATATCAAAATCGCTGCATTCTGATAAACCGAGAGCATCCCGGTTTTCGAGTTCCAAGTCGTCTATCCTGATCTTCCCGCTGATCACAAAAACGAACGCCCCGTTTCCATCGGCCTTTATCTGATATTCAGCCTTTCTGTTTTTATCAAATTTCGCCAATGAAATATAGGAATTCTGGTTAATGGTCAAACTTCCTCCGTTATCTCCCGGGGAGACAACAGTATCGAACCTGTTCAACCTGTTTTTTATATCGAAAGAACTCTGATCATAAGAAGGCGCCAATCCGCGTTCTCTTGGGTATATCCAGATCTGTAAAAGTCTAACAGAATCATTTTTCGATAAGTTGAATTCTGAATGCTGAATTCCTGTTCCTGCGGACATTACCTGAATTTCATTGGTTGTCAATCCCTCTTCATTTCCGGCACTGTCTTTATGTGTAAGAGTACCGGATAGGGGAATGGTTACTATCTCCATATTATCATGAGGATGTGTTCCGAAACCTGAATCCGGATCAATTATATCATCATTAAGTACTCTGAGGGCTCCGAAATTCATCCTCTCAGGATCGTAATAATTTCCAAAGCTGAACGAGTGCCATGTCTTCAGCCAACCATGATCAAAGTGTTTCCTTGTATGTGCTTTATATAGTTCTTTTTTCATTGTAGTCAATTCTGTTCTACGTAAACCTCAGCAGTTGTTGAGTATTTACTGAACTTCTTATTGTTAGCGAGTTTATTGAACATCGCCTTTCTTGCCCTGGAAAGACGGGACCTTACGGTTCCGATAGGTATTTCCATAATATCGGCGATCTCTTTGTATGAAAATCCTTCCATATCGGATAGCACGAGTACAAGCCTGAATTCTTCCGGTAGTTTCATAAGAGCTTCGTTCACTTCGTCGCTCAGAGAATTATTAAGAATGTGTTCGATCTCTTCGCTTGTGAAATCCTTATCGAGAACAATCCGGTCTAAAAAAGGCTCGACTTCATCGAAATCTACCTTGGAAGGCTGTTTTACTTTCTTCCGGTAATTGTTGATAAATGTGTTTTTCATGATCCTGAACAGCCAGGCATGCATGCTTGTGCCCCGCTCGAACTGGTGAAGAAACCTGAAACCCTTGAAGAATGTATCCTGTACGAGATCCTTTGCGTCATCTTCATTATATGTCAGCTTAAGAGCCGAGTTGTATAGAGAATCCATTAGCGGAAATGCTTCACGCTCAAATACTTTCTGTTTTTCTTCATGTATGTCTATCATTTTAATTACCCTCATATTATATGTGCTGAACAGTTAGATTGAATTAACCACGAAGTTTGTCAAGCAGTCTGTTCAGTTCATCAGTTTCTTTTTTATTAAGGTTCTTACTGATCCCTTCCTCGACATTAATAATATCAGAATCCAGTGAGTCAAGGATCTCGAGCCCTTTTTTAGTAATGAAAACATCAACAGCTCTTCTATCGTTGGCGCATGTAACCCTGTTGGCAAGGCCTTTACTTTCAAGCTTGTCTACTATTCTTGAAGCGTTTGAGGATTTATCGAGCATTCTCTCGATCAGCAGGTTTACGGTAGCCGGCTTTGGGTTCTGTCCCCTAAGAATTCTGAGGACATTGTACTGCTGGTTTGATATACCGTAAGGTTTCAGTATGCTGTTAGTCTTCATACTGATCCAATTTCCGGTATACTTGAGATTAACGACAGCTTTATGGTATTCGTTTCTGAAGTTTTTAACCATGATCTCTTTTTCCAGTTCCATTGTACACCCTGTTGTTGGCTGTTGTGCTTCCGTACATTTATTGTGCTTACATTATATGTACTTACATTTAATCAAAAAGTTCCAAAATGTCAATGTTTTTTTTCATCTTTTTTAAATTTTTTGATTTTTTGTTAATTTTTTCGTCAGATACGCGGTATTGACAGGTTTTTTATATTTTCCGTTCATTGATTATATACCTGTTTGATGCAGAAAATCATAGGAAGTTACATAAGAAATCAAAATAATCAGCATTACAGGGAATATTGCCTAAATTCTCCTGTATAATCGTAAAAGGTCATAAATATAGAGGATTATTGTGAGAAAACTTGTCTTATCTTTGTTTTCTATTATAATATTAGCCCACCTGCCTATAGAAGTTTTCTCCCAGGATGACAATCTCTCACTGAGTTTATCAGCTTCAAAATTTTACAGGAGCGATAATAAACGCTTATTTTCTGAAGTTCACATATCAAGTACAGGTTATGGAAAAACAGGCGAGGATAACAGGAGTATGAATCTGGGGATAATGGTAAAACTTACTATAAACAAACTTATCGAGCTTGAATCAGAGAAATTTTCATACTATAGTGAGTTGTTCTTTCCGATATACAATTCGCGCGGAAAAGGTGGTTCGTCTCTTGAGAAAACAACTTTGGAATACATACCTTTGACTTTTTCTTTTATTCATCAATACTTTAAAAAGAAAGAGTTTTCCTTATTCTATAAAATCGGTATTTCATGGTATCATTATAAGATTACAGACTCAAAAATCATATATGATAACCTGGGTACCGGGCTGCAGCCGGGTTATAATAAAAGTATTTCAAAAAACACTCCAGGAATCACTGCAGGATTTGGATTATCTCTGAAAGAATCCAGGTTTATATCGATTGTAATTTCTGCGGAAAACAGATTTGTTAAGGATTACAATCATAATAAATATCTAAACCCTTATGGGACTGCTTTCGATGGATTTATACTGAAAGCAGGATTATTATTCCACATGTTCTAATCAGCACGGTATTCATTTGTTCTGGAAGGCAATTGATAATTGCCCGATAATAATTTAATGAGACAGGTTTATAGAAATCTGATTCTATCTTTTCAGGAAAATTGATGATGTTTTGTGCTCACTACTGGTGTTTTCACTAAAAGTAATATTTTCATAGTCAATATAGATATTGTGCAATTTTTCTGCACTGATCAGATAAGAAATCTATTTTATGTTGGTGAAAACACCTATAACAGCAAGTAATAATCAATCGTGTTTTTAAAACAAATGACATGCAAATAATACCGGAACCAATAAATTAGCAGGCTATTATTTATGATCCATTGAGAAATCCTTGTATTTCATATTGGTCATGATATTTTTTTTGTCACGTCCATTAACCGGAATAAAAACTGACTTTCATTGTATAATATAGTTACATTGTCATTAACAAGGAGGAGGAAATGAGGATTGTTTTTCTAATATTCCTCACTTTATTTCTGTTTGCCGCTTCTAATGAGGTTACGTTTTCCCAGGACACAAAGCTGTATCTGCGGTTGTCCTCAGCAAACAAGTTTCCGGGTAAAAACGGAATAGTACTTCAATTGTCGAGTTTTTCAGCCGGAGACAGATCTGATGAGAAAAACAGGAGTGTAAATTGGGGGATTATATTCAGGTTATTCGAAAACAAGCACCTTGAACTCGAAATAGAGAAATACAGATTTTACGAGAATGAATTCCGGATCATTAATAGTATTCCCGGATTCTATGAAACGAATAAGACATCTGCTCATTTTGTTCCGATATCATTATCATTCATGCATAGATTTTTTGAAGCAAGATCTTTCTCACTTCTGTATAACGCTGGTTTTTCAATATATCCCGTCGAATTTAAAAATACCATTTTCAGCTCCACAGAAACCAATAGTACAGAAATTCAGACATACTATAAAAGAGATAGAAAACTTACAGGGGGATTTGGATTTACTCTGGGTGCTTCGATAAGGTTTACCGACAGTTTTTCAGTAATAGCATCTGCAGGTCCACGCTTTGTAAAAGAGATAGATCTAAAGCAGAAAATGGGAACATTGAGAACAGATTTCAGCGGCTTCTTTGCGAAAGCAGGATTACTTTTCGATATATACTGAAATTTTTCAGCGCCGGTGTTTGAATCGGCAATGAAATCAGTTGGATATAAAATACGGAAAAAAAAGGATCTTAATAAATGAGTAAAAAATGACAGGTATAATGTTGAATCTGAATGCGATCAGGATGATATTTCTCCTTCATAATGGATTAACCTGGCATCAAGGTTCTAAATATTTACCGGTTTTAATCACATACATTCAACGGAATTAAAAAAATAGATTTTACTGGATTATTATAAGGATTATTCAGTATAATAGATAATGTAATAATATAAGGAGAATTATTGTGAATATTAAAACTTCTTTGACTTCTGCCATAGCTGTAATTATTATATTTTGTCTACCATTAAATGTTTTGTCGCAGGATGAAATGATATCATTTCGCATTTCTACCTCAAAATATTTGTCCTCAGATAATAATCTTTTTCTTAATAAAACAGAAAACTATGGTGCAGATGTATCGGCTGAAACGGATAGAATTCTAAGTGGAGGACTTATCCTTAATCTGAGTTCTACAAAATGCCTGGAATTGGAATATGAAAACTTCAGATTTTTTGAAAAGCAATCTATACAGACAGATTATGGATCTTCCTGGGTCAATTCTGTATCATCTAGATCAATAAATGTAACTCCTTTAACTATAGCATTTTCGCAGAGATTTCTTGTAATAAAGGATGTATCTTTTTTATACCGATTTGGTATATCATACTACCATATTCGTGCGGATTGGTCACATGATATATCTGAAATTACAGAAGACGATTATTTCCAGACAAACCACCTGAATTTCAATAAAAACACTTATGGATCAGTTATCTCTCTATCCGCTGTATACAGGCTAAGTGACCAACTTGGATTAATGTTTGTTACCGAAAACAGGATTGTAAATAATCTAGATTTTGAATTTGCAAACAATCCGTATAGTACAAATTTAGATGGATTTGTCTTAAAAGCTGGTTTGGAATTTCATATTTTTTAGTAATATCTGATTCGCACAGTCTCAGGATACGATAAATAAAGCAAATTAACTACTTATCTATCGCCGAAGAGGTCACCAAGGCCTCCAAGGATCGATCCTTCACCCTTCTGGCCTCCGCCTGCTCTCGGAGCGCTTGCTATGATCCTGTCCGCAAGACGTGAAAACGGGAGACTCTGAAGCCAGACATATCCCTGTCCTCTGAGAGTCGCAAGGAAAAGCCCTTCACCGCCGAAGAACATCGATTTCAGGTTTCCTGAGCGTTCGATATCGTAAGATATTCCACTTGTAAAAGCAACAATACACCCGGTATCCACGCGTATAACTTCGTTATCAAGTTTTTTCTTGATCACGGTTCCGCCGGCATGTACAAAAGCCATCCCGTCTCCCTGGAGCCTCTGCAGGATGAATCCCTCACCCCCGAAGAATCCGGCACCAAGCCTG
>JANQEH010000175.1 GCA_028278455.1 bacterium | reverse complement strand
GTTATTGGCCGTCGTTTCCCATTTCCCTTAGATTATCCGCCAGTTCCTGAACACAATCAGCCATCTGGTTATACATCATCTGTTTTTCATATTCCATCGTTTCTTTTCCTGAAGTCAGACAACGCATAAAATCAAATATCCTCGGTGTTTTTGTTAAGCAAATCAGGTACAAAAATGTATCGAGTGTCGGCATCACCCCGCTGCTCGTCCTCCAAGTATAAGTCCATTTTCTGACAATTTCAGGACTTTTATGAAGATGATCCGATAACCATTTGTAGGGATCGTTGTATTGCGGAAAACCGGACGTCTTTGGGATTTCCTCCTCAATAAGTATCTTGAAGAAACATGCACCCGCTTCTGTTATGGAAAATGTTGTGTTTTTGTAAATAACCTCAGGCTCTTCGACGTGGCTTTTCATAATATCACCTCCTAAAATCAAGGGAAAAATACATAGGAAAATTCCTGTGTTTTTTGTACTCAATAATCTTCGTTGTAATAATTATTGCAGTTAACAATATTATACGACAAATGACAAAAAAAATTCCGGAATTTATTAAAGAAATATTAGGGAGGTGATTTGCATCACAATATTCTCAATAAGTAGCACTAATTAACTTTTCTAAATCAACCATAAGGAGCACAACAATGAAAGCAAAACTACCATTTTTGAGATTAAGTGTTATTTGCCTGGCTATTTTCTTTTCTGTATCAAAGGTATTCGCTCAATACCCACCATCACCACCAATACTGACAGCTACAAAAGGAACTTATTCAAACAAAGTAAATATAAGTTGGAATTATGATGCTAATGTGGATAGTTATGCAGTTTTTAAAAGTGATAATGGTGGATCGTCTTATTATACTTTTATATCGTATATAACAACGACAACTGTTGATGATACAAACGTAAGTCCTGTAATTACCCCCCCTTCAATCACATCAACTACAGATAGTTTGGACAGTCAAATCAATGTCACTTATGGAGGTACACCGTCTGTAACAAGGAAAGATTATTACTACTGGGTAAGGGCCTATAATCAATATGGGTGGTCTGATTCAGTAAATAGGTATGGTTATGTCTCAACAAACACAATTGCCTCAAATTCAGTAACGATATACTGCTCAGCCAGTTCTGGTTCCGGATATAGTTCAGTTGCATCAGGTCAATCAAATTCTGGCACTTATAATCATACCGGATTACCGGATGGTGTTACTAGATATTACAGGCTCACTATTCAAACAAATGGTGGATTTACTAGTTTAACAGGTGACTCTAGCCCAGTTTCAGGAGAGACTTTACCGGCACCTTCAACACCAACCGGTTTTCAATGTGATAATTCTTCTTCGTGGGGTAACTCACCTCAGTTTTCATGGAATACAAGCAGTGGAGCAACATCTTATATAATTCATAGAAAGAAAAACAGCGGATCTTTTTCATATTTAGGCAGCACATCTTCTACCTCTTATACTGATAATTTTGTAACCCTAAGCCAATTGGGTGATCCTGATACTTATTATTATAAAGTCAAAGCAAGTAATTCTGTCGGTGAGTCTGCTTTCACAAGCGCTGTTTCAATTACAGGGGAGGGAATTGAGAAGAAAGCAAAGGAATTTGATGCTCTAACACCTGATGAATTCGGGCTCGCTCAGAACTACCCGAATCCCTTTAATCCCATGACTGAGATCAAATATCAGATTCCCATCACTTCAACTGTCAGAATAGTTATTTACAATGCACTTGGACAGGAGGTAGCCAGGCTAGTTGACAGAGAAATGTCAGCAGGAATTCACAGGGTGAGATGGGATGCAAGAAATATGACGAGCGGTACCTATTTCTGCAGAATAACCGCCGGAAATTACAGACAGACTATAAGAATGCTGTTAATTAAATAATTATTTTTATATACGGTAAATTAAAAGGGCGGCCTTACGGCCGCCCTTTTTTATTTGTGACAAAGAAGTCTTGATTTTTAGGGTTTTAATGGTTAAAATAAAAATCCTGAAAAAGCAGGAATTAATGATCAACACGGAGTTTTTAAGATGAATGTCAGTATAGAATACTGTGTAGCTTGAAACTACTTTCCGCAGGCTTCCAGTTTGGCGGCCGATCTGGAAAAGGAGTTCGGTGCTGCAATCGAATATATTAAATCTGGCGGTGGAGTGTTTGAAGTAGCGCTTAACGGTAAACTAATATTCTCGAAGAAGGCCTCGGGTAGATTTCCTACCTCAAAAGAGATCATTGATAAGATCAAGGAAATATCCTGAAACCCCTGAGCCAGCCTGTTAAACAGGTTGAATATAATATAAATCTATATGCCTAAAAATATAAAGCCGGAAAAAGAAAGCCGATACCTGGAGAAAGTTTCAGACAGTTTCGGCAGTATGCTTGAAAAGATGATGGTGGAAAGCAGGAAGGCTGTGAATTCTGCTGATTCCGGTAGTGTCAATGCAAAAGAAATCCTCGAAAAGCAGATCAGAAAACTCCATTCTTTCGAGTCAAAAATAAATTCATTTCTACAGTTATATGAGCTTGACCTGGACGAATTTGCCCTGACCAGGGAGGATTTCTCGGTAGTCGCCGAGATCGATGAGATTGTGACGAAACTAAAGGCGAAATCCCAGAAAATCAAAACAAAAATTGATACAAAACTTGACAGGAACATTCCTGAAGTAAATATCAACAGGATACTTTTCCAGAAATGGATGTTCTGGATAATCAACAAGATTTTCTCGGACAGGGATATTATTCATGTTTCAGTAGATGCAAGGTTCATTAACGATCATATCGTTATAAAGGTTACACCAAAGAGATATTCAAAGGATCCGAATATCAACTGGGAGGGACTTGACTGGATTCTGGCAGAGAGATTCTTTCATCTGGAAAAAGGTACGATCAAAACTCTGGACAACCAGGGAGTGGAGATTTCATTAACTGTAATTGCCCAGAAACAGGAGCCTATCTCAACTGAAAAGGCTCTTGAATCTGAAGACCTGCTTAAAAAAGTACATGAAGGGATAGACCTACCGACTTTATCTCCTATAGCTGCAAAGGTGATCAGGCTTGCCTCGGATGAAAAAACTTCAGCGCAGCAGCTTGCAAGCGTTATAACTCTCGATCCCGCGCTTACAGCCAAACTACTAAAGCTTGTTAACTCACCGCTTTACGGTTTTAAGAAGGAGATCACTACTCTTTCACAGGCTGTTGCATTACTCGGGATGAAAGCTGTCAGGACAATGTCCCTCTGCATATCGATATTTGACGCATTTCCTACCGGGGCTAAGGAAGGACTGGATTATAACGATTTCTGGCAGAGAAGCCTTGCTTCCGCTATAGCATGTAAATATACAGCCCAGAAAATCGGGATCAGGATGGATGAGGAGGCTTTCATTGCAGGTTTAACGCAGAATGTCGGATGTCTCATCTTTGAAAGGTTCATCCCTGAGCATTACGGCAAAGTCTACTCAAGGCACTATACTTCGAGTGAGGAACTTGTAGCGATGGAAGAGGAGAACTGGGGATTGAATCATTCCATGCTTGGCTATGAAGTCTTTACTCAATGGAAAATGCCGGTACTTCTGGCACAGACCATTTTATACCACCATGATCCTGCTTCTGTGCCTGATGATAATGAAAATCTGGCTCTGCTTGTAAAAATGGTCAATGTTTCAGACCTTGTGGCACAGGTTTTATATACAGGAGAGAATACCGGAATCAATCTGCAGAGATTAAAGGACAGGTATAAGGAGTATTTTGGATTCGGCGGTGTAGAGGTAGATGATATAATGGAATATGTATCGAACGAGATCGATACTGTTGCAAAGGATTTTGAGTTCAATATTGAAAAACCTGCAGATTATGCAAAAGTCCTGCAGCATGCGAACATTGAGCTTGGAAAGATCAATCTGGATTACGAACAGATGGTTCGTGCACTTGAATTAGCTAAGAACAAGGCAGAAAATCTCGCCTCGGAGCTCAGAGTGGTTAACAAGAAGCTTGAAGAAAAAGCCGTTAAAGACGGACTTACAAATCTGTATAATCACAGGTTCTTCTACGAGATGCTGAACAAGGAATTCGCAAATGCCCGCCGCCATAAGCGTCCGCTTGGTTGTGTAATGATCGATATTGATTACTTCAAGAAAATTAACGATACTTACGGACACCAGGAGGGTGATAAAGTATTGAAGGTCCTTGGGAGAATCCTTTTCGAAGCCGTACGTGAAGGGGATGTAGCGGCCAGGTATGGTGGTGAGGAATTTTCGCTAATTCTCTCAAACACACCAACTTCTGAAGCATATAAAGTGGCAGAGCGTATCCGCAGAAAGGTAGAGCAAACTGCCTTTACTTCAAAATTGGAGGCCGGGAAGATCACTATCAGCGTTGGGGTGGTCGGAATTGATACCAGCAAGATCCGCAAAGCGAGTGAACTTGCAGAATGCGCCGATAAGGCGGTCTATGCATCAAAAGACAACGGTAGAAACCTTGTGACTCTTTATAGCAAAGATATAGAAAAGAAAACACCCTGATTAGCTATTCCCTGAGACAAAGAATTAAAACCGCTGATTAAAACCTGCCTTTGAGACTTCCTGTCAAAGCTATCTAATCCCCCGGTCTATCTGGAACTCATTAAGTAATATTGGTTTTTCAAAAATCGGTCATGTTTTAGTTTAAATAAACACTTTTTCTTAGGAAAACGGCGATTCTTTTATTAAATTAACAGGCTGTAGAGTAGTTTGATCTTGAACTCAAACCAACAATATTTTACTGATAATTTTCAAAAGAGGAAAATATGTCAGGTCATTCAAAATGGTCCAGTATAAAGCATAAGAAAGCCAGAATGGATGATCAGAGAGGGAAGGTATTTACCAAGCTGATCAAGGAAATCACTACAGCTGCAAGACAGGGCGGGGGAGATGAAAATGCTAATCCGCGATTGAGACAGGCAATTGCAACTGCAAAGGGCATGAACATGCCTCTTTCAAATATTGAGCGGGCGATCAAAAAAGGTACGGGTGAACTTCCGGGTGTATCATATGAAGAAGTCTCTTATGAGGGTTACGGTCCCGGCGGTGTAGCTCTGCTTGTTGATGTTCTTACTGATAATAAAAACAGGACTGTTTCTGAAGTCAGACATGTTTTGACAAAGCATAACGGAAGCATGGGTGAGCTTGGTTCTGTGGCTTGGATGTTCGAAACGAAAGGACAGATACTCGTAGCGGATTATGACGGAGACGAGGATCAGCTGATGGAAGTAGCCCTTGAGGCGGGAGCTGAGGATTTCAGGGATGATGACGGTACTTATGAGATAATAACAGCTCCTGAAGATTTTGTCACTGTTAAGGAAGAACTGGATAACCAGGAAATAAAATACGAATCTGCACAGATAGCAAAAATACCAAAATCAACTGTTACAGTAGAGGGTAAGGAGGCTGAAGGAGTTTTGAAGCTTATGGATGCAATGGAAGACCTAGACGATGTGCAGAACGTGTACTCGAACTTTGACATAGATGTAGAAAAATTACAGCTCGATGAATAGCAGAGGGTAATTTGCGAATCTTAGGCGTTGATCCCGGTATCAATATTACGGGATACGGGTGTATCTCCATAATAGACAGGATCATTCATCTTGATGAAGCCGGTGTTGTTAAGCCTGAGAAATCACAGGAACTCAGCCGGAGATTGATGTCTCTTTACAGGGATTTTGATGATATTATAAAAGAGTATGTTCCTGATGTTATTATTATTGAAGAGGTTTTTACACATTTAAAATACCCCAAAACGGCTATCACTATGGGACATGCAAGAGGTGTTATCCTTCTTGCTGCAGCCCTGAACAATATAGAAGTGGTTGATTATCCGGCAACAAGAATAAAGAAAGCACTGACGGGAAACGGACATGCCTCCAAAGAACAGATCCAGCAGATGATAATGCAGATTCTGCAATTAAAACAGAAACCGTCACCACCGGATGTAGCCGATGCACTGGCTGCGGCCATATGTCATGCAAATATGAATTTTATGTTTTAATCACCGGTAACAGGGCAGATTGAAACTTTATAACTTGATAAATTTAATAACACTTTCTTTCGGTTCCAGATGATCTCGAAGATATCCGGAAATGTAGATGCGATCACTGAAACATCGGTTATCGTGGAAATATCAGGTTTGTATTTTGAAGTATTAATGCCTCCTTATGCCCTGGATAGAATAAATAACTCTCACCAGCCGGGTGATGAGATACTGTTATTTACCAAGCTATATATTGAAGCCGGATTAGGCGGAACTAATATGATACCAAGACTGATCGGTTTTCTCGAGGAATCCGACAGCAGGTTTTTTGAAATATATACCACTGTTAAGGGGCTGGGTGAGAAGAAAGCGCTAAAATCCCTTGCAGTGTCAATAAGCGACCTGGCAAATGCTGTAGAAAATTCGGAAGTCTATAAATTGAAAAATCTCCCCGGCATCGGTGGAAGGATGGCGGACAAGATAATTGCCGAGCTTAAGGGTAAACTATCCGGGTTTGCTACTGAGGAGGTTTCTGAGTATACCGGAGATGCTGCCTCAGTGCCAACTGAATTCGAGCAGGAAGCCATCGAAATACTTATAGCACAGCTTGGATTCAGGAGAGTAGAGGCAGAAAACATGATCCGGTCTGTAATGAAACCGGAAAGCAAATTCGAATCTGTGGAAGAGATCATTCAGGTGATCTTTCAGAATAGATCTGAATAAGGGATGGAATGAGCAGGCAGAGACTGATAGACAGCAAACCAATCTCTGATAAGGAGGAGCAATCGAATTTTGCTCTTCGGCCTCAGGTTCTGGATCAATATGTCGGTCAACGGGATGTTGTAGAGAAGCTGAAGATTTCGATTGACGCGGCGAAACAACGCAGCGAATCTCTGGAGCATATACTGTTTGATGGTCCGCCGGGACTTGGCAAGACCACACTTGCACATATTGTTTCGATCGAGATGGGATCGAAACTTATTGCTTCATCCGGTCCTGCGTTAACACGACCCGGTGATCTGATGGGTATACTTTCCAGCCTGAAAGAAGGTGATGTTCTTTTTATTGATGAGATCCATAGGCTTGGTACTCCGGTTGAGGAGTTCATTTATCCAGCTATGGAAGATTACAAAGTTGATTTTGTTGTGGATAAGGGAGCTTATGCAAAGACGATAAATATTCCTTTAAAAAGATTTACCCTTATAGGTGCGACAACAAGGTCAGGACTTTTGTCATCACCGTTAAGAAACAGGTTCGGTATACATCATCATATTGATTTTTACGAGATCGAAGAAATTAAAACGATAATAAAAAGATCGGCCGGGCTACTTGAGACCGATATTGATGACGGCTCTCTTTTTGAGATAGCCAGGAGGTCCCGCGGAACCCCTCGAATTGCGAACAGGCTGCTCCGTAGAGTCAGGGATTATGCCCAGGTAAAAAGTGACGGCATAATAGATCACTCTACCGCAGTAAAAGCTATTGAGCTTGAAGGGATAGACGAAGAGGGCATGGACACTCTTGACAGAAAGTATTTAAGAGTGATTATTGAGAATTATCAGGGTGGTCCGGTTGGTGTGGAAGCGATTGCGGCTACATTGAATGAAGAAACCAATACAATTGAAGATGTTATTGAGCCATATTTATTAAACGCCGGCTTTGTCAACAGAACAAAATCCGGCAGGAAAGTCAGTATTAAGGCTCTTGAGCACTTGAATATTGATGTACATACTTTACAGGCCAATCTTTTTGGCGGTAAATAGGCTGGATGTAACAGCGGAATAGAGGAGAAGTTAATGAAATTATCCGATTTTAAGTATAATCTGCCGGAAGAACTGGTGGCACAGACTCCTGTCGAGCCCAGAGACAGCTCACGTTTGATGGTCATAGACAGGGCAAGCAAATCTTTCGACCACAAGCGATTCACTGATATTGCTGATTATCTTAGCGAGGGTGACTGCCTTGTTATCAATGAGACGAAGGTTTTTTCAGCGCGCATTATTGGAATTAAAGAAAAAACCGATGCAGAAGTAGAGATATTTCTTCTTAGAGAGTTGGAAAACAATCTCTGGGAAGTCCTTGTTAAACCTGCGAGGAAAGTCCGGATTGGCAATCGTCTGATAATTGATGGTTCGATAATGTGTGATGTTCTGGATAATACTGTCTCTGGCGGAAGGGTAGTAAGGTTCGATTATGACGATGATTTTCATGCCGTTATTGACAGGATAGGTAAATCTCCTCTGCCTCCTTATATAAAACGTGAACCGAATTCGGATGATAAGGAAAGGTATCAGACTGTCTATGCCAACGCCAGGGGTGCCGTTGCCGCTCCTACAGCGGGCCTCCATTTTACGGATGAGCTGATAAAGAAGATCAAGGCAAAGGGAATAAAGATAGTTCCAATAATACTGCACGTTGGACTAGGTTCGTTCAGGCCTGTCCAGGTTGAGGATCTTACAAGGCACAGGATGGATTCAGAGTATTTTGAGATTTCCGAAGAAGCGGCAAAAACTATAAATGATACAAAGGCGAACGGCGGGAATGTAGTATGCGTTGGTACAACAACTGTAAGGTCAATTGAAACTGCTATTACTTCTAATCATGATGTAAAACCCTATCAGGGGTGGACTGATAAATTCATATATCCTCCATACGAATTCAGAAGCGTGGATAAACTAATAACAAATTTTCATTTACCCTGTTCTACTCTATTAATGTTAGTATCTGCTTTCTCCTCAAGAGACCTGATCTTTAAAGCCTATAGAAAAGCTATAAAAGAGAAATACAGATTCTACAGCTATGGCGATGCAATGATCATCGTTTAGGCTTTAAGGGACCATCAAAGTAACATTGTCTCGGGACTGAAATGTCACTAGATCAAAATTATAAAACGGCTGCTATTATTGTAGCCGGCGGAATGGGTATCCGTTTTGAGACCGAAATTAAAAAACAATACATCGAGATCGCGGGACATCCTATCCTTGCCTGGACAATCAGCTCTTTTCTCTGTTCAGAGTGTGTTGACACTATTGTGCTTGTCGTTCCCGTTGAAGACGTTGAACCGGTACGGAATAGTATTGTGAATAAGTATAAACTTGAAGACAGGATTGAGATTACGACTGGAGGGGCAACTCGCCAGGAATCCGTTTATAACGGATTGAAAACGATATCCGATGATACTGATTATGCTGCTATCCATGATGGTGTCAGGCCTCTTGTAAAGCCGGAACTGATTGACCGGACCTGTGAAGCGGCATATAGAGCGGGAGGAGCCCTGGCCGCTTTAAGAGCGATGGAAAGTACATTTATCGGCAGGAATGATTTAATTGAAGAATATGTTGATAGAGATATGATCTGGCTCGCTCAGACACCGCAAGTCTTTCGTAAAGATATCATATTAAAGGCTCATGAAATGGCTTTAAAAGAATCATTCTATGCCAGCGATGACGGAATGATCTACAGAAAATATATAGGCAAAGTAGAAATAATCGAAGGTGATCGGTTTAATATCAAGATCACTTTTCCTCAGGATCTGATATTCGCTGAAAGTATTTTAATAGAAAGAGAGATAGGACTATAATGTATAGGATCGGGAATGGAAAAGATGTTCATAGGCTTGTTAACGGCAGGGCAATGATACTTGGCGGGATCGAGATCCCTTTTGAAAAAGGGCTTGATGGACATTCTGATGCAGATGTCCTGACTCATGCGATCGCAGATGCTATTCTCGGGGCTCTATCACTTGGAGACCTTGGGAGACATTTTCCAGATAACGACGTACAATACAAAGGAATAGCAAGCCTTGAATTGCTCAGAAGAGTAAACAATATAATAAATGATAAAGGCTGGCTGGTCGTCAATGTTGACTCAGTGATAGTACTGGAGAAACCGAAGATAGCCGGATATATTGAGGAAATGTGCCAGAAAGTGTCGGGGGTTCTCGAGGTCGATATCGACGCTGTATCTATCAAAGCGACAACAAGTGAAGGCCTTGGATTTGAAGGTATCGGGGATGGGGTGTCAGCCGAAGCTGTAGTCTTACTAAAACGAAATACCCGGGATTGTTCATAAAATGGAATGGTTTTTCGAGTTTATCCGGAATACCGATCCTGTATGGATGTACACAGGACTATTTTTAGGCTGCTACATTGAAAATGTTTTTTCACCATTTCCCGGTGACAGTGTTGTTGTCCTGGGCGCTTATCTTGTCGGCACAGGTTCTCTGCGCTTCGAAATGGTATTCCTAAGTACGACCTTTGGAAGCATGCTTGGATTTATTACTATATTCGCTTTCGGTAGATTCGCGGCGGAAAAATGGATAGCCACCGGCCGGCTGAAGATCGTGAATACGAGGCAATACAGGATTACAGAAAAGTGGTTTGATAAATACGGTTACTGGGTTATAATCGCAAACAGATTCCTTTCTGGTATAAGGTCCGTTATATCTCTGTTTGCAGGAATGTCTAATTTAAAGACAGTGAAAGTTCTTGTATATGCGCTGGTCAGTACAATAATCTGGCATTCAATACTGATATTTGCAGGATTCAAACTTGGCGAAAACTGGGAATTGGTTGAAACTTATATTAAGAAGTATAACATTATCCTCTTCTCTGTACTGGGAATTGCGGTACTGATATTTTTAATAAGGCGTTATCTAAAAAAGAGGAAATCAGTAGATCATGGATAAGAAGGTAAGAGTCAGATTTGCTCCAAGCCCAACCGGAAATATACATATCGGAAATGTTAGAACAGCAGTGCTTAACTGGTTGTGCGCAAGGCATTTCGGAGGAGATTTCATCCTGAGAATCGAGGACACAGATGCTGAAAGGTCTACGGCCGATTCTGAACAGGGCATATTAGACCAGCTAACCTGGCTTGGCCTGGATTGGGATGAAGGTCCGCTAAAAGGGGGGAAATACGGCCCCTACAGACAATCTGAAAGAACGCAAACCTATTCAGAGCATGTTGATAAGCTTATTGCAGAGGGAAAAGCATATCGCTGCTTCTGTTCTGTTGAAGAAATCGAATCAGAAAAAAGCGCGGCACTTGATAATAAAGAAAACTGGAAATACAGTAGGAAATGTATGACACTGTCTGATGATGAAAAGGACAAATTTAGATCAGATGGCAGGGGAGCGGTTGTGAGGTTCAAAGTGCCGGAAGAAACGATCTTATTGAAAGATTTGGTACAGGGAAATATCACTTTTGAAGCTTCGACTTTTTCTGATTTCATTATCCAGAGAGAGGATGGGACTTCACCATATAATTTCGCCTGTGTATTAGATGATGCACTGATGTGCATTTCTCATGTCATTAGAGGGAATGATCATGTTTCAAATACTCCTAAACAGATCATGATATACAGAGCTTTAGGGTACAATGTGCCGGAATTTGCTCATATTCCGATGATTACCGGGCAGGATGGAGTGCGGCTCTCGAAAAGACATGGTCATTCTTCAGTATCAGAATTCCGAAGCGAGGGTTATCTTCCGCAGGCTCTTATCAACTACCTCAGTCTGTTAAGCTGGTCTTCTAAAACGGGGGATGAAGTCCTAACAAAAGACAGACTGATCGGGGAGTTCGACCTCTCCAGGGTAAATAAAAGCCCTGCGGCTTTTGATATAGTGAAACTTGGATGGCTAAACGGTGTTCACTACAGGGAGATGGATTTAGCGGAAAGAGAGAAAATCTCGAAACCATATCTGGAAAATGCAGGTTATGATATTAGTGATGAAAATAGATTCAGCAAGATCATTGAAGCAGCAAAGAACAATGTCGAGAAACTTACTGATCTTTCAGAACATGCTGCAATTTTCTTCAAGGATGAGCTGTTAATAGAGGGGAAGGAAGAGAAAGAATTGTTAGGCAGAGAAACTTCGCAGAAAGTTTTTAATGTTGTGGCTGAGAAACTGGAAAATATTGATGAATTAACTGTTAATGTTTTTCAATCCGTTATGAAGGAAGTCCAGAAAGAGACCGGTGTTAAAGGTAAAGACCTCTGGATGCCCGTGAGAGTTGCGCTTACAGGACAAATGCACGGACCGGAGTTACCTGTTGTCCTCGAGATATTCGGAAAAGAAAAATGCCTTAAATTGTTCATGAACGTAATAACGTAATAATTTAGACTTAGACTAATTTATAGGTATCGATTATGGAGAGCAAGCTCAAAATCTACAATACTCTGACACATCAGGAAGAAATATTCAAACCGATAGAAGAAGACAAGGTAAGTATATATTCCTGCGGTCCGACAGTTTATAATTATATCCACATAGGGAACGCGAGGCCATTGATCTTCTTCGATGTTGTTAAGAAGTATTTCAGGTATCTCGGTTATGATGTTACTTATGTCCAGAATATCACAGACGTAGACGATAAGCTGATCGCTCAGGCTATAGAAGAAAATGTTTCAATGGATGTAATCGCAAAGAAATATTCAGATATCTATTTCGAAGACTGCAAAAGTCTTGGTGCTGAGCTACCGGACCATTCACCCCGGGCTACCGAATATATTGATGGAATGATCGAGCTTATATCGAGGCTTGAAGAGCAAGGTTTCGCTTATGAGGTAGAGGGAAATGTTTTCTTTGAAGTAGGGAAATACAATGATTACGGATTGCTTTCAAAAAAAGACTTTGAGCATATGGAAGCAGGGGAGAGGGTTGATGATGAGATAATATCCCAGAAGAAAGATCCTGCAAGGGATTTTGCACTCTGGAAAAAAGCAAAGCCGGGAGAACCTTCATGGGATAGTCCCTGGGGAAAGGGCAGACCTGGATGGCATACTGAATGTGTCGTAATGTCATCAGATCTGCTTGGAAAGAAATTTGATATACATACGGGTGGTGTGGACCTGATCTTCCCTCACCACGAGAACGAAATAGCTCAGGCAAAGTGCATGGGTGATGCTGATTTTTCGACTTACTGGATGCACAATGAATTCGTTAACATGAAGGGGCGGAAGATGGCGAAATCGGAGGGTAATGTTGTGCTGGTACATGAACTGGTAAAACAATACCGTCCTGAAGCGATCAGGTTATATATCCTGCAGACCCATTACCGTAAGCAGATAAACTTCGATCCTGAAAATCTGCAGGCAGCTCAAAACGGTATAGAAAAAATGGACAGGATTTTGGACAGGGCGGAAAAATTCTTGAGAAACAGTGTACATAAAAGTATTGGAGATGATGAGATTCTGAGTCATAAGTCTGCGTCAAATACAAGGTATTTAGAATCTGCCTTGAATGAAGGGATGAATGCCGATTTCAATACTGCAATTGTGATAAGGGAAATGTTCGGTCTGATAAATGCAATCGACCAGGAATTGAAGATGCCTGCAGATACACCAATACGATATATTACGCTTTCGATCTATCTTGATCAGTTAGAGGAAATTGATGAATTCATGGGAATACTGCCTCAAAGGGAAGAAGAAGTCGACGAGGTTGAGCTCGAAAAAATCGAGACTCTCATTGCAAAAAGGAATTCTTACCGCGCCGCAATGGACTGGGAAAATGCAGATAAAATGCGAGATGAGCTCGATAAAATGGGTATAATACTTGAGGATTCCAAAGGGGGGACTATCTGGAGAAAAAAACTTCAAAAATAATTCCGATATTTTATGAATTATTTTCTAATCAACTTCTCCTTTGAAATTCGTAGTACCCTCAGACTTGTTTGGGATTATTACAGTCTTGCAGATTTCTTGAAAACCGCTTTTATGTATGCGGGAATGACATGAGGAGAGATCAGCGGTGATGACTTTAGAAGGATGAAAAAAATTATACTAATATTATTATTAAATCTCTTATATAGAACTACTAATTATGTAAATATTTCTCAGTACTACATCCCCAAACAAGTTTGAGGGTACCATAAAGCCGGTTATACATAGAGGGTGTTACAAGTTTTTATAAAAGCCCGGATTCATGAAAAGAATTTACTTAAAATCATCTGCGATTTCTCGATGAAATGGGGATAATTTAGGAGGATTCCAAAAGGGGGATTATCCGGAGAAAAAAACTTCAAAAAAATTCATAATTTTATTGACACTTAAAAATATCTTTGTTAAATTAGCAAGTCTATTAGTGAAATGGCAAATTTCGCTTATTTTGCTGGCATAGCTCAGTTGGTAGAGCAGCTGATTTGTAATCAGCAGGTCGGGGGTTCAAATCCCTCTGCCAGCTCCAGAATTTGCCTCATGATCCTCGATGCAGGGTGTTACCACTAATTTGAATAATACGCTATTTTACATAGATTGAATTTTTATCTCTTTTTGGAGAGGTTCCCGAGCGGCCAAAGGGGGCAGACTGTAAATCTGTTGGCGAAGCCTTCGGAGGTTCGAATCCTCCCCTCTCCACAAAGTATCAGGTAAGCGGGAATAGCTCAATTGGCTAGAGCGTCAGCCTTCCAAGCTGAGGGTTGCGGGTTCGAGCCCCGTTTCCCGCTCTGTTTCTTTTATATATATAGATAAGTAATTGGTTCAGCAGTATTGACTTTTGTCAATTTTCTCAGCTGATGCCTACGTAGCTCAGCAGGTAGAGCACTTCCTTGGTAAGGAAGAGGTCACCGGTTCAAGTCCGGTCGTAGGCTCTTATTTTCTGAAAACAAACAAACTTTTTTTTAAGGAGAGTCAGGATATGGCTAAGGCAAAATTTGAGAGGACGAAGCCTCATGTAAACGTAGGTACGATAGGCCACGTAGACCATGGGAAGACGAC
>JANQEH010000158.1 GCA_028278455.1 bacterium | reverse complement strand
ATGATGATAAAATAATAATTGGCGGCACCCAGGATAACGGTACTTTGTTTACGAAATTCGATACATTCCAGGGTGTATGGGATATGATTAACGGTGGAGACGGCATTATATGTGCGATCGCCGATAATAAGGAATATTATTATGTAAGTCATAATTCAGGATTTATTTATCGTCTAAAGCTCTCCCCATATGGTGAGATTGAGTCAGGGAATTATTTCGGACCAGGAGATGATACAATAGGGAGATATGGCTGCTTTCGCATGACTCTCGATCCGAATAATTCAAACAGAATGTTCATGACAACATTCGATTATCTGTGGAGAAATAATAATCTATCCTCGATACCTGTCAGCAACGAGATCAGTAAGTTCAACTGGAAAAAACTAATTAATACTAAAGTCGAGAATGATTATATATTTGCTATCGGTATATCGAAAGAACCGGCAAATATTCTTTACTACGGAACGAGTAATGGTTTATTATTCAGGCTTGATAACGCATTTGAAGGGGATCCAATACCGGTGGATATCGGCAGTAACAAAGGATTCCCTGAAGATAGAGGAATAAGATGCGTTGCAGTCGATCCAAAAAACGGTCATGATGTACTGGTTGTGTTTGAAAATTTCGGGAGTGAGAGTCTTTATCATTCTACAGATGGCGGCACAACGTTTACAGATATTTCGGGCAATCTCGCTGTGGTTCATGACGGAAGAGGGTATGGACCAAAATGCTATTGGGCAGAAATAATGAATATCAGCGATGAAAATATCTATTTTATCGGTACAACAGCCGGTTTGTTTTCTACAACCAGTCTAAATGGCTTTGATACCGTCTGGAAGCAGGAAGGACCTGAGACTATCGGATGTGTTCCGGTTATGATGATAGATTCGCGCTCGACCGATGGATTCGTTGTTGTTGCAACTCACGGTAACGGTGTTTACAGTGCTAATTTTACGGAAATTTCGACAAATGTGGAAAACAAAAACCTGCCTCTACCGGTGAAATTCGAGTTGAAACAGAATTATCCGAATCCTTTCAACGCTGGAACAACAATCGGTTTCACCCTGCCTGAATACTCTACTGTAAAAGTTGCAGTTTATAATCTGATCGGACAGGAAGTAAGAACATTGCTTACGAGTAATATGCCGTCAGGCTCACATAAGGTAAGATGGGACGGCAGGGACAATTTCGGCCGGGCCGTTTCTTCGGGTACCTATATTTACAGGATCATTGCCGGAAACAAAGTAGAAAGTAAAAAAATGGTGCTTATAAAATAAACCTGTTTATAAGAGTAATCAATAATTTTACCTTCAGCTAAACCGGATTTGTGTTAGAACGTATTTAGAAGATCCCATAGATATAGATGTGCTTTGACTTGCCTTTTAAATGCCAGGTTATAGATTTCTTAAAAAATGATCGCTGAGGGAATTTTTTTCTGTGAAGACTGTATCATAGATATTCGGGATATGCTTTTCTGAGACTATTGGTTAATTTTAAGTCTTTTCATAATATCGTAGATTACAAAATTATCATTGATATTACATTTTTGAAGATAATTGAGTTATTCATAATATGCTAATTATCTATGAAATGTTATAACGATATGAAATCTATAATCTAACGTTTGGGCACCTATGAAAAAACGAGCAATAATCACAGTATGCCTGGTCTTTCATTTTTCTGCTTTATCTATTCTTATCCAAATCAGTAATAATCAAGATATTATAAAACTTGATCGTACAAGTTCAGCTAAAACTGAGAACCTGAATTTGAAAGAACTATTGATGATGCATAAAGGGTATGAATACAATGGTCAATCAGATAGCAGTCGGGCTATCCGTAAAGAAAACCGGATTGAATCAAAGATTGATTCTAAAAGGCAGAAAATAGGTTTGAAAGACCAACCTCCGGGATATATCGGAAAGTTGATTGAACACATAAGGAATATGCCGAAAAGGTATCCGGGGGAATCTTTAGCAAAGAACTCCAATATACAATCCTCCGGGTGGACAAATAGAGGGCCGATGAATATAGGTGGTAGGACCAGGGCACTTGCATTGGATGTATCCGATGAATCGAGAATACTTGCCGGAGGCGTCAGCGGGGGGATGTGGTTGTCAGAAGATGACGGAATAACCTGGTTAAAAACAACACGGCCGGATCAGCTGCACAGTATAACATGTATTGCACAGGATACCCGCCCGGGTAAGACAAACGTATGGTATTATGGCTCTGGAGAGTTTTCCGGTTCCGGAGGATATGGAAACGGTATTTATAAATCAATCGACAATGGAAATTCCTGGGAGGTTTTGACCGGTACAACAGCAGATTCGCCGGAACTTGATAATTATTTTGACTGTGTTTGGAGGATAGTAACGAATCCCAACAACACTGAGCAGGATGAAGTGTTGGCAGCCTGCTATTCCGGAATCATGAGAAGCACTGATGGCGGTGAAACATGGAATAAAGTCCTTGGGACTCAGGGATTAGAAATTGAAGACAACAATATTTCCTGTCCATATTCAGATGTTTTAATTACTAGCGAGGGGATATATTACGCTGCAATAGGCAGCCCCGGTTCATCTTCATGGACTGCCGGAATTTATGAAGGTCTCTTCAGATCGGTTAACGGTATTCATTGGACGGAAGTATCCCCGGAGGTGTGGCAGGGGCGGCATGAAAGAATAGTGATAGCAAACTCAGATACTGAACCGGATGTCGTCTATTTTCTAAGCTATTCTCCAGGATACGGTAATGTAGACCACAATCTGTTAAAGTATACATATTTATCCGGAGACGGCTCTGGAATCGAAGGTTCATGGGAAGACCTTTCACAATTTATACCCGATGGGAATACGATGTCTACAAGATTTATTTCATATAGTGGTTACACGCTGGATATCAGCATTGCACCACATAATCCGGATCTCGTATTTATCGGGGGAATTCATCTGTTTCGATCCACCGACGGATTCGAAACTGATGAGCAGATAACAAGGATTAGCAACTACGATCACTCAATTCATCATGTTGACCAACATGAGGTGCTATTCAAGAATTCAAATCCTAATTGGATGTACAACGCTAATGATGGTGGTGTATGGAAAAACAATAATTATCAGGATCCTAATGCCGGTACAAGCTGGATAAATCTAAATTCAGGTTATATTACATCACAGTTTTATAATGTAGCGATAGACCATGCGGCTAATAACGATAAAGTAATAATTGGCGGTACTCAGGATAATGGAACACTCTTTACAGACTATAGTTCTGATGAGGGGGAGTGGAAAGAATTCATGCCAGGGGATGGAATAATGTGTGCTGTTGCGGATAATAAAGAGTATTATTATGCGGGCCATACAATTGGTCATATTGTACGCTTTAAGTTAAATTCAGATGGTGATATTGAAGATTGGAATTATTTCGGTCCCGGTGACAGCGAGAATGGAAGATTCAGTTGTTATCGTATGACGCTCGATCCAAATAACTCTAACCGAATGTATTTGACAGATTACGATTATATTTGGAGAAATAATGATCTTGCAAGTATACCGGTTAGCAATGATGTGAGTATGTTTAATTGGGAGAAACTGGAAAATACAAAATATGAAGGTGATTATATAAATGCCATTGGTTTGTCAGAGAATCCATCCAATATTCTGTATTTTGGTACCCGGGAAGGACGTGTATTCAGGGTAGATAATGCTCATGAAGAGGATCCGGAACCTGAACCATTATACAGTAACAGATTCCCATCTTATAAGCAAGTCAATTGTATAGCCGTTAATCCGGAAGATGGTAATGATATATTAATTGTTTTTGAAAATTACGGTAACGAAAGCCTTTATCATTCTTCAGATGGTGGAAATACCGTTACACATGTTACAGGAAACCTGCGGTCGGTTGACGATGGTAAGGGTATAGGACCCGTGTGCTATTGGGCTGAAATTCTACCTGTAGGAGGAGAGAATCTCTATTTCATAGCGACAACAGCAGGATTGTTTTCTACTACCAGTCTAAATGGCTTTGATACTGTCTGGAAGCAGGAAGGACCTGAGACAATCGGGTGTGTTCCGGTTATGATGATAGATTCGCGCTCGACCGATGGATTCGTTGTTGTTGCAACTCACGGTAACGGTGTTTACAGCGCTAATTTTACGGAGATTTCGACAAATGTGGAAAACAAAAACCTGCCTCTTCCGGTGAAATTCAAGTTGGAACAGAATTATCCGAATCCTTTCAACGCTGGAACAACAATCGGTTTCACCCTGCCTGAATACTCTACTGTAAAAGTTGCAGTATTTAACATTCTTGGACAGGAAGTCAGAACATTGCTTACGAGTAATATGCCGTCCGGTTCACATAAGGTAAGATGGGACGGCAGGGACAACTTCGGCAGAACCGTTTCTTCGGGGACATATATATATAGGGTGATCGCAGGAAATTGGATTAAAAGCAAAAAAATGATATTGATTAAATAGTCTAATAGATTTTCAGGTCGCTAAAATGACTCATGCCAGGAGGATAAAATGAGAAATTATTCAATGATCGGCAGGATCGTTTTTGGAGTAGTATTTTCATTTATCACCGGATTTCTAATCATAGATTACCTTGGACGGAGAGATATTATTGACTTAACAAATAATACTTCACTTGCTAATATTGGATTGGAAGTACCGTACGAGAACAAAAATAGTGAAGTTGCCGGAGGAATTAAATATCCTATAGGTAATAGTAACAATATAATTGACTATGTACGAAGAATGCCGAAAAGGTATCCAGGGGAGCCTTTAACCGGGAATTCCAAAGTGCAATCCACAGATTGGATTTTCAGAGGGCCTAGAAATATCGGCGGAAGAGCCCGTGCTATGGCTATTGATATTTCAAATGAGTCGAGACTGCTTGCCGGTAGTGTAAGTGGAGGTATGTGGTTATCTGAAAATGACGGCAAGTCATGGACTAAAACAACTAGGCCGGACCAGTTTCACAGTGTATCCTGCATTGCTCAGGATACAAGACCTGGTAAAACACATATTTGGTATTATGGAACGGGAGAATATTACGGAAGCAGTCCTTTTACCGGTGATGGAGTATTTAAGTCGATCGATGGTGGATTCTCCTGGAGCGTTCTTGAAAGTACTATTTCCGAAACTCATCAAATAGACAACGAATTTGACATTAACTGGAAGATAATTACTAATCCGTTTAATCTTGTGCAGGATGAAGTATTCGTTGCATGTTATTCAGGTATAATGAGAAGTATAGACGGAGGTGCAACCTGGCAGAAGGTTTTAGGTGAAGATAAACTTTATACTTATGATTCGGAGATCAGAAGGTATTATACGTGCCCTGATTCAGATATAATACAGACAAGTGACGGAGTGTACTATGCGGCAGTAAATAAGACGTATCGTTCTTTTTGCCTGCCCGATTCTTCGCAGGGACTTTACAGATCCGCGGACGGTATGAATTGGATTAAAATTTCTATGGAAAACTGGGATGGAAAGCATAGCAGGACGGTTATCGGGAATTCAGCTGCAGATCCGAATACAGTATTTTTTCTAAGTTACTCACCTGGCTATGGGCTTCTTGATCATTCTCTATTAAAATATTCTTATAAGTCCGGTGACGGATCAGGGAGCGGTGGCAGTTGGAAGGATCTGTCACAAAATTTACCTACTTCAGAAACTCTGAATTATGATTTCTATTCTCAGGGGGGGTATGATCTTGCTATCGCTGTCGCACCACATATACCTGATTATGTTTTTATAGGAGGAGTACATCTTTATCTGTCGGAGGATGGTTTCGAAACAAATTCAAATACTAAGGAAGTTGACGGTAGAAAACTCCCGCTCCACCATGTGGATCAGCATTCTATAATTTTCAAGCCATCTGATCCGACATATATTTATAACTGTAATGATGGTGGTGTATGGAAAAATAACAAATATCATTACACCAATCCAAAACAGGAATGGATTAATTTGAACTATGGCTTTAATACAACACAATTTTACAATATTGCGATCGACCATACGGCATATAATGATAACATTATTATCGGCGGTACACAGGATAACGGAACACTATACACAAAGGCCTCATTGAATAACGAATGGATGGAAATAAACGGAGGTGATGGCAGCGCATGTTTAATTGCTGATGGCAAAGAATACTTTTATGCTGCTCATATGGGTTACCTGCGCCGTTTAAAATTAAACGACTATGGTTATACTATCCGTTCCTCATATATTTTACCGGCTGAAGGACAGCTAAAACCGCATAGGGCTCATTACTTTATACTTGATCCTAATGATTCAAACAGGATGTATATGACGGATCATTATAATGTATGGAGAAATAACGATCTGAGTAGAATACCTGATGATAATGAATTCAAAATGTATAATTGGGAAAGAATATCAAGCACATCTGACAGTACAGATTATATTTATATGATGGATATGGCAAGAGAACCGCTGGATAGGCTCTATTATGGAAAAAGATACAGCGGGAAGATATTTAAACTTGATAATGCCAAAGAGGGAAATCCGGAACCTGTTGATATTAGCATTGATAAAGGTTTTCCGGATAACAGGTATTTCGAATGTATTTCTCTCAACAGGGAAGATGGATATGAAGCTGTAGTGGTTTTTTCTGAGTATTTTTGGCTGAAAACATTTTTTTCTTTCAGCAATATACCTGCAATATTCCACACTGAAGATGGAGGAGAAACCTGGGTAAATATTACGGGAAATCTGAATTCAAGTTTAGGGAGAGGTGAAAGCGGACCTTCATGCAGGTGGGCGGAAATTTTGAACGTAGGCGATGAAGAGATTTATTTTATCGGTACAACAGCCGGTTTGTTTTCGACGACTGAGTTAAACGGTTCCGAAACTGTCTGGAAACAGGAAG
>JANQEH010000018.1 GCA_028278455.1 bacterium | reverse complement strand
GCTTGAGACAGAAAAGATATTCCTTGATTTTACTAAAGACGGAATAAAAGAGATTGCTCATACGGCAGCTGATGTGAACGAAAGGACAGAGAATATCGGAGCAAGGAGGCTGCATACAGTTATGACTTTATTACTCGACCAAATTTTGTTCATGTCACCCCAGAAGAAGAAGAAAGTTATCAAGATCACAGGAAAGTTTGTTAGAGACACCCTGAAAGACATCGTCGAGGACGAAGACCTTTCGAGGTATATATTATAGGATCGTATAAAAATTCAGAATTAATATAAGGCAGGTTTTAACCTGCCTTTTTTTTGATTCTAATGAAATAGACAGATTGAGAACAAGAGAGGAGAGACATAGGGTGAAACTGAATAAAAAATGGTTAATATTGCAGGTTCAAGAAAATGGATTCCCGCTTTCGCGGGAATGACAGAATTTTTGTACTAATAAGTACCTACTTTGGATATTACGAGACCAAATATAATTGTATTTTAGTCAAGTAAAACATTACTCCACGAATTTTTTCGAGAGATCAAGAGCATTCTTCACAATCTCTTCAGGGTATCCTTTCAGTTCCAGCAGCTTAATAGCGTTTCTGGATGAACAGGGTCCGGCTTTAATTTTATAATCGAAATAGTATCTTTCACCATCTACCTGTTCACTAAAATGATGCATTACAAATTGTCCTTCAAGAAGATCCTGAAGCTCAAGATCATGAGTTGTAACCATAGCTATATTTTTTCTGCACAGTTCCTTTAATACTGCAGTCGCAGAAGAGATTCTTTCAACGGTATTTGTCCCCCTGAATATCTCGTCAATAAGGAACAGGTAACCACTGCCTTTCCTGCTAAAATTTATGATCTCGAGAATACTTTCAACTTCTCTGAAAAAGTAGCTCTTTCCTTCAGTTATATCATCCTCTCTTCGTATCAGTGATTTTACTGTCAACAGAGGTATATTTGCACTTTTGCTCAGGCAGAAAAAAAGAGTCTGGGCAAGTATAGTGTTTACAGCTATTGTTCTGATAAAGGTTGTTTTTCCGGCCATGTTGGAGCCTGTAACAAGAACAGAGCTATTTTCTATCCGGAAATCATTCGCGACCGGATTTTCCAGAAGTGGATGATTGATCTCTCCGGTGTCTATAATCTTCTCATTATTGAATACAGGATTTGAATAATACGGCAATTCCTCCAGATATGACGCAACAGATATTGATGCGTCAATAGCCCCTATGCTTTCGAAAACATCTATAATGGATTCCATGTTTTTTTTCAATTCCTCATGTGAACGGCAGAAGGAGATCAGGTGCACAAGGAAGAAAGTCTGAAGGTATCCGAGCAGCATCTGGAAGAATGGATCGGCTGCCTGATCATCTTCCGGCATTATAAATCCAAGCTTCTGGATGAGTCTGTTGCAGACAGGTCTGTTCTTTCGGATGATTTCAAGCTCCGGAATTTTTAGTGAATTATCTATTTTCGATAACCTGACAGCGATTTTCAGTAATTTTCTTAAATTTGCGAGTATGTCGAAATACTGAAATACTCTCTTTTCAAAGAATCTTTTGATAATAATATTCATAATACATATTGGAATTGAGGCCAGTAATATTGGTTTATAGATTATTGTTGAGAAAATTATGGCTGCTAATAGAAATGAGAAGAAATAGATCAGCTTGTAGCCTCTCGGTTTTTCGGGTAAATCCGAATAAATAAGGTCAGGAATATAATAATAATTTCTGTCTGAAAGTTTAAGGAGCTTGAGCTGGATGTTTTCTCTAAAATCGGCATTGTCCTGGAATTTTCGGAAAATTTTGAATCTCTCCTTCAGTTTCGACGGATCTCTTTCATATATTCTCATTATGTTATAAAGATACTGAGCCCCTGCGGGTGTTATAGTACGATCGATCTTTGAAAAAATGCAGTCCATATTCAAATCGGCCCAGGTGCTGTCGTCAATAATCTCTGCCTCATCAGACTTTTTCTTAGATCTGAACATCATCGAGATCAGCTTGAAATCCCTTTTTCTATCAGACTCTTCACTCCAGGTTTCTTTTAATTCCCGGAGAGCTTTTTGAGTTCTTGTCCTGATTTTAACTTTTGGGTATTTCGTGAATGTTGGAATTATCATTGTTATCCCATTTTATGTGACCAAATTATTATGATAACCTGCAGAAGATTCATGATTGTATCTGAGGATAATATCACAATTTATATTTCTATTAGCAAGGTTATTTATCCCTGCATCGATAATCGAATAATGAAAATAGTATTTAAGCTGCTATTAGCTTTTATAGATTGTAGAAATCCTCCCTCTTTATCATTCCTGCCCCCTTATATCATCCCGTTTTCTTATTGTTTTACCCCGTCACTTTCTGTCATTCCCGAGAAAGCGGGAATGACATGGGAGAAATATGAATAGCAGGGTGGATGTATATAATACTTTTTTGTTTCATTGAACCAATATCCAACCTGATAAACATCATTGGAGTCCCTTCCCTGAAACCTTTTTGTATCAAGTTACGTATTAATGCGATGTGATACAAAACATTCATGCATATGATGGCAGATAAATCCAAAAGCGGATTTAAATCAAGTAATAACAATGATAAGACTAAGTGAATCTAAGAAATTTTAAATTTATATTGTATTAATACAATAATTATTATATATTAATACAAAGTTTAAATAACCGATCCTGTATTGATGCTGAAAATTAATTTGAATTCACCAGAACCGATATACGAACAGCTCGTTCAAGAGATAAAGCGAATGATAGAACACGATGTCCTGAAGGAAGGCGATTCACTGCCCACGATAAGATCTCTCGCTTCTCAGCTTGATGTTGCAAATAATACAGTTGCAAGGGCTTACCAGGAACTTGAATCGGAAGGATTGATAGAAAGCAGCGGAAGAAGAGGAACAATTGTAACTGGGCGGGTAACGAATAATGACGGCGAAGAATCAAAGATATTCAAGACTGCAATATTGAAGCTTCTGCAGAAAGGTTTCAACAGGGACGAGATAGAAAAGATTTTCGAAACTAATATTTCACTGTTTTTTGATTAAGGGGTGATATTTAATGATAGATTTTATATTTAATCCTGAACTGAGTTTAACATTGGGGCTGACAAATGGTATATTAATTATATTCTATTTAATCTTTCACTTCCTGATCAGATATAGTCAGAAGTCTAAAGAAAAAGAATTTTCACAGATTTATGTTAATTTTCTTGGTGAATATACTATAAATACAAACATAAAATTCCTGTCAGTATTGTTTACATTCCAGATTATAGGATTTACTATCGCATTTTTTACTGTAGATGCTCTTACAAGCGGACAGTATGTGAAGCATATATATATGCCGTCGCTTTTTGCTGCAGTATTATATATTTTCTTATTCTGTAAAAAGACCGGTAATAAACTGAATAAAGAAGTAATAATGAAATCGAAAGCAGATGTGGTAGTGGATTTCAATTTCAATGCACTGAAAAAGATCTTCAATATCTATCTCGAGATCCCGGTGAGTGTTATTATACTTTATTTCGCATCTGTACATTATAATTTCTCAACAATTATCATTTTCTTCGGCTTGATAACATGGCTGAACTACTTCTCGCTTAAGAACAGTAAGAATATGGACAGGGTAATGTTCAAGTATACTTACATGTCTATAGCCGCGGTTAATTTATTCTATCAGGCACTCCTGATCTTCGTGTATATCAAGAGAACATTGAATTTCGAGGGAGTCCTTGAATGGTATGATCTCGGTTTGTACTACATACTGGGTTCGCTTCTTGTTATAAAAACAATACTCTATATCGTGAGCCTGCCGAAGCTGAAAAAGATTGTAACATTCAGCTCAGGTGAAGTAAATGGATCAACTATTAACGCATAATTGTTAATCTCTATCGGGTATAACAATGGATAATTTAATAAACTTTGTACAGTACAATCTATTGGAGGTCCTTGCGATCAACCTGGTGGTATTCCTCACTGGATTTATTGCGAACAGGCTGAATTATAACCGTCCCCGGCTGAGGAAGCAGGGATATCCTGAAGATTACATTGAACTTGCCATAAGGCATGAAAATCTGTGGATAGCATTCGCTATGGGGACATTCTTCAGTTCACAACTGGTGATCCTTGCGATCTCTTTTATTGCAAATGTCGATGTTACATTGAAGCTGTTTATTCAGAGAGTGCTTCCGATATCTGCAGGAATGCTGTATTTCGCAATGGTAGTGGCAAAACCGCTGTTCAGGAAGTTCAGCGAGGAATATAAGCTTACCGCCAAGAAAACCGGGACAGAAATAATAATCGATTTCAACTACAGGGTTCTGAAAAAAGTATTTAACTGGAAGATCGAACTGATCACTGCATTGCTGATGTTCTATATCACATTCAGATACCTCGATCATAATCCGGCTGTGTATTTCTATATTACAGTACCGTGGGTGTTTGTACTTATGCTCACCCGGATGAAGAACCAGGCACTGCCTACAATCAGGTTCAATTACAAGAACATGATAACCGCGACTGTGGTGATTTTCGTTGCGAGGATATACTTATTTTCGGCGGTTTTCTTTGATGTATTCCAGGGAAGGTTTTCGCAGCTTGAATTATATAATATAATACTGGTCTGTACACTGATCTGCACAATGTTGTACGCTGTGCTTAAGGGAGTAATGAGCTATAAGAAGATCGAAAAACTGTTTCCGGGTGATCCCCTCAACGGATCTGCTGCGGTTTCATAAGCAAATTTATCAAAAACGGAGAGTATCATGGGAAGTATAGGGCTTGATGTCCTTGCGGGAATAATAGCGACAAATGTCTTGATAGTAGTGATGATGTTTTTTATCACTAAGTTCGCTAAAAAGAAAGAGGAGGAAAATCTTCCTTCCGATTTCCTGAAAGAAAAAGAGAAGATTAAGGATGAGTTTTTTAATACTGAGATGGCAGGTGTGTTTTACCTTGTAGGACAGGTTGTGCTGATCCTGCTCTTCCTGGCGATCGGTCAGGATATTTCATTAAAATTCTATGCTTACACAATTATACCCCTTGTGTGTGCTTTTCTGATGGCCTCTTTCATAACCATGATGATACTTAAGATGAACAGGGAGAACAAGGCTTACAGGGATATTGCCGAGAAAACCGGAGAGGAGATAGTAATAGATTTTAAGTATAATGCATTGAAATACGTTGTTAACTGGAAGCTCGAGCTTATTGCAGCAGTTCTCCTGATTTATCTGAATATTAAATATCTGCAGAGTGATATTTTCACCTTCATCTTTGCTGTTCTAAACCTTTACCTTTATATCTATCTCAGGATGGGAAAAAACAGGATAATGGAGATGCTGAGGTATAGCTACCGCTCAATTGCGAGGATGGTTGTAATATTCCAGGTATATAAACTTTATCTTCCTCTGATAAGGCTGAGGGTGGTTGAAACGAGTATACCTCCGGTTTACGATATAGTAGTGATATTCTTCCTGATTGCATTAATAATATTTATCGGAGTTAACGGTATAAGGAATTTCAAGAAACTGGACGAGAAATTTCCGCAAAACGATTCGCAGGAGCAGAAAATTGTACCTGAGCGAGCAGGAGAATTAACATAAAATTAACTATGATTCTATTTTCATATTGACTATATTTAGAACTTTCAATAACAAACTCATAACTAAGGAGACAAACAATGAATTCAAGAATGAGATTTACTCTTGGTATAGTAATTATTCTGGCTGTAGCCATGTTGGGATTCAGCCCTCAGGCACAGGGGCAGGCGATCAAAATGGAGTATAACAAAGAGATCGGAAAAACAGTAAAGTATAAGACTGGTGGTTCCGGTGAATCTACGATGGATCATCCGATGGGTACCATGGATGTTACACAAGAGTCTGAAGGTGAGGCACTATTCAAGGTATCCGCCACAGACGCCAATTCTATTACATTTGAACTTTCATTTACAAAATTGACAACATCGGGTGAGAACAGTATGGTGGGAAGCCAGTCATCAGAAAACGAAGAATCATTAAACAAGCCCCTGATCCTTAAAACCGGACACCGGGGCCAGGATCCTGATCTGACAAATATTAAGGACCTGCCTGAAAGCGGAGAAGGCCAGGGACCAGTGGCTGTTGGTTTAGTTGGACTAGTTATTGAATTGGCAGCAAATCCTGTAAATGTTAACGATACCTGGCCGTCCAAACAGGAACTCGCTATTGAACTCTCTAGTGGAACTGTCAATGTTGAATCTGATTACACATACACTTTTGCCGGCCTAGAAACTAAAGCTGGATTCGAATGTATGAAGATTACAGGTAAAGGTACTACTAAAACAACCGGTACAATGAATGCACAGGGTATGGATATGGACCTTGATGTTACAGAGCAGGGAGAAGTAACTGCATATTTCGCATATAAAGAAGGATTCTTTGTTGAGATAAATGGTACTTCCTCAAGTGAAACGGTAATTGATATACCAGCTGCAGGAGCATCAATTACAGGTACTGGTACAAGCAAGAACAGCATAACAATTGTAAAATAGCTCCGGTATTTAGATTTATTCAGGAATGAAAATAATATTGAGGCAAATATGAGAGTACTCGAAGTTGATAATGTCAACAAGAGTTTCGGCAAATTCAAGGCTGTGAACGAGGTATCGTTCAATATTGATCAGGGATCGGTTTTCGGGCTGCTCGGTCCGAACGGTGCAGGGAAAACCACCACAATCAGAATGATAATGAACATCATCATGCCGGATTCGGGAAAGGTATCCATCCTTGGAAAGACAGATTACGATGAGTCTTCTCCTTTTATCGGTTATCTCCCGGAAGAAAGAGGGCTGTACCGTAAAATGAAAGTAGGAGAACTTCTGCTATTCCTGACTGAACTGAAGGAGATGAACAAAAAGGAAGCTAAAAAGGAGATCGATTACTGGCTCGATAGGATGGAGCTGACAGAATGGAAGAAAAAGAAGATCGAAGAGCTCTCCAAGGGTATGCAGCAGAAGATCCAGTTCATTGGTACTATAGTCCACAAACCCAAACTGCTGATTCTTGATGAGCCTTTCAGCGGCCTTGATCCAATAAATACTAACCTGATAAAAGATATTATGGTCGAACTCAAGGGTAAAGGGACTACGATCATCTTCTCCACCCACCAGATGGAAAGTGCAGAAAAACTCTGTGAAGAGATATTCCTGATAAATAAAGGCAATAATGTTCTGTCTGGAAAACTGCGGGATATCAAGGAAAAAATTGGCAAGAAAAATATCCAGATGGATTATGAAGGCAAGGATGATTTTCTATTAAATCCCAAACTGGTACGCAAGCATGATAACTACGGGAATTACGTTGAGATTCAGCTTGAGGAAGGCGCCGATCCCCAGGAACTTCTGCAAATTGCAATGCAGACGGCCAGGATCAATAAGTTCGAGATCAAAGAACCCTCCCTGAACGAGATATTTATCGAGACTGTGAAAGGGACTGATAACGGGGAGGTGACATCATGAGTGGGAAAGCTTTTGCAGTAGTCAAAAGAGAGTTCCTTACCCGTATCAGAACCAAAGGATTTATCATTGGTACTCTCATAATGCCGCTGATATTTGTTTTCCTTTTCGGAGGAATATTTATTTTTGCCAAATGGTTTCAGCCATCCACTAAAAGATACTATGTGATCGATCAGTCTGGTATGATTTTCGATGAATTCGCAAATTCACTTTCTGATACCCTTAGCAGCGGTGAACCGAAATATGTTTTTACGCAGAAATTCGTCCCTGAAGACCAGGAGGAAGCTGCAATTGAGGAATACGGTAAACTCGTGATGAGCAAAGAGATAGACGGTTACATGGTTATACCGAATGACCTGATAAATAAAAGAAGGGTAACGTATTCGGCACGCAATGTAAGCAATATCGAAGAGCAGGAAGATATCAAGGATGTTCTTTCGAGGATTGTTACCAATATCCGGCTGCAAAATAAGGGTTTCTCACCCGAAGAAGTACATAACGAATTCAGGAGGGTTTCCCTTGTCAGCCGCCAGGTAACAGATGAGGGCGAGATCAGCAAGCATGGCGGTGCGAGTTTTGCGCTTACATATCTTCTCTCTTATATTATGCTGCTAATGATGATGATCTACGGAAGTATGGTCATGAGGAGCGTTATAGAAGAAAAAAGTCAGAGAATCACCGAGACGATTGTCTCAACGATTAAGCCTATCGAGCTAATGATGGGGAAGATCATCGGAATAAGCAGCGTCGGACTTGTACAGCTTGTTTTTATGGCAGGGATTATATTTTTTATTACTACCAATGGTGAGAGTATGTTTATCCGTTTCGGAGTAACTATCCCGGATGTTCTTGACCTGATAAGGCAGCTTAATTTCTCGGTATCTATGTTCGTATTCTTTATTGTATTTTTTCTGCTCGGATTCATATTTTACTCATCAATGTTTGCTGCAATAGGAGCTATGGTAAACACTGAGGACGAGGGACAGCAGTTCGTAGGACCAATGATGATACTGATAATGGTCGGATATTTCATAATGTTCGCAGTTATCCAGAATCCGGATACTCGAACTGCATACTGGGTATCTCTCATACCGTTCTTCACACCGCTGGTTTCTTTTGCCAGGATAGCTGTCAGTGATCCGATAATCCCCAGCGGAGCTTATCTTTCGGTCGTAACACAGGTGGTTTCTACGATCCTGCTGATCATGTTCGTTTCTAAGATCTACAGGGTAGGTATTCTGATGTACGGCAAGAAACCTTCGATCAAGGAAGCGATCAAATGGATAAGATACAGTTAAGCGATAATTTCAAATGAAAATATACAGGGCATCCAACCGGATGCCCTTTTTTTATAATCTTCGTTCTTTACAAAACGATCTTAGCATTAGACTTTCCCGGTATATTAGAATGATACTTATTGGTAGC
>JANQEH010000118.1 GCA_028278455.1 bacterium | reverse complement strand
ACAGTGATAGTGCAAGGGTGGTGGTCGTAGATGATCTGAGATGGCTTAACGGCGGTAGAGACTTTACATGGATCAGCGAAAGAGACGGATGGAAGCATGTATATGTCGTATCAAGGTCGGGTGATGTAGTCAGGCTGGTTACCAATGATAAATTTGATGTAGTCAGTATTCAGAGTATAGACACGGATAACGGCTATATTTATTTCATAGCATCTCCCGGAAATCCAACACAACGCTATTTATTCAGAAAGAGGATTGACGGCATGGGAATAGCAGAGAGACTTTCTCCGGAAGATCAGCCGGGTACACACACTTATCAGATCTCACGCGACTCAAAATGGGCATTTCACACGTTTTCTTCTTTTGATAAACCTCCGGTGATAGAGCTCATTTCACTGCCTGACCATAATGTTGAGAGAATCCTCGTTGACAATTCTGAATTGAATGAGAAAGTTAATTCCCTGAAAAGACTTCAAACTGAGTTTTTCAGAATAACGATCGGTGAAAACGTAGAACTGGATATGTGGATGATGAAGCCTTACGATTTTGATCCCTCGAAAAAATATCCGATCCTGTTCCATGTATACGGTGAACCTGCAGGACAGACAGTGCTCGACAGGTGGAGCGGGAGCCGTTATCTTTGGCACCTTATGCTTACTCAAATGGGGTATATAGTTGCAAGTGTTGATAACAGGGGAACTCCGGCCCCCCGTGGAAGAGATTGGAGAAAATGCGTATACGGGCAGATTGGTATTCTTGCCTCAAAAGACCAGGCAGCAGCAGCAAAAAAGATCTTAATAGATATGAGTTTCATCGACCCAGAGAGAATTGGGATCTGGGGCTGGAGCGGAGGAGGTTCGATGAGCCTGAATATGATATTGAGGTATCCCGGCCTGTATCACACTGCCATGTCTGTCGCTCCTGTGGGAAACCAGAGATTTTACGATACGATCTACCAGGAGAGATATATGGGACTGCCGAAAGACAATACCGGTGGTTTCAGGGATGGATCCCCGGTAACCTTTGCGCATCAACTCGAAGGAAACCTACTGATAGTTCATGGAACGGGAGATGATAATGTACACTATCAGAATTCAGAAGCTGTGATAAACAGACTAATCGAGCATAATAAATACTTCACAATGATGGCATATCCGAACAGGACACACAGTATCAGGGAGGGAGAAAATACAACCCGACACCTTTATGAACTTCTGACGAGATATCTGACTGAGAATCTCGTGCCGGGCCCTGTTAGAAAGTGAGCTTAATATTATAAAGGATAGTAAAATGAAGAAAATTCTAAGGATCATAATAATTTTTACACTTATTTCCTCGTTTTTCATGGCATTCATACCAGACCGGGGAGCGGATGAGAGCTACTGGAATTTTGACAGCTGCACCGACATTGTTGTTGGGAGGCTTGCGTCCAATGACGGTTCAGTAATAACATCCCATACAGGCTGCTGCCCGGAGTGCAGAGTGCATTTCGTACCGGGTAAAACCTTTGAAGAAGGCGCTATGGCTCCTGTTTATTACGGCCTTCAGGATGTCAGAAAACCGTTGAAGGATTACGGTGAGATACTTGGGTATATTCCCCAGGTAAGAGAGACATACGGTTATTTTCATACCGGTTATCCTCAGATGAACGAATACCAGCTTGCAATTGGTGAAAGCACAATGAGCCAGAGGGAGGAATTGAAGGTTGATGTTTCTAACGGCAAGCAGATCATGACTATCGAACAGGCTGAACTTTTTGCCTTGCAAAGGTGCAAAACCGCAAGAGATGCAGTAAGACTGATCACATCGCTTTTGGATAGATACGGATTTTTACCGTCTTGCGGACCTGAATCTGAGGCCCTCTGCATAGCAGATAAAAGGGAAGCCTGGGTGCTTGAAGTATTCAGTGTCGGACCGGATTGGGAACCTGATTCTGGAAAACCAGGTGCGATCTGGGCTGCAAGGAGAGTTCCGGACGATCATGTTACAGTCGTACCTAACTGGAGCATTATCAAGAACATCGATCCATCAGATACAGATAATTTCATGGTTTCCGGTAATTATATGCAGTTCGCAATTGACAGGGGTTGGTATGATCCTGAAAGCGGTGAAGAATTTATCTGGCAGAAAGTATACTCCCCGCAACCCCGTGAATGGGCTATGAGCAGACTGTGGCTGTTTTATTCAACCGTGGCTCCGAATTTTAGAAAATGGCCTGATAAGAGTTTAAATGATCCTTACGGCGGATATGATGCTTACCATCAATATATAGAAGATATTTCCATATATCCATTTTCCGTTAAACCGGAAAAGAAAATGTCCGTACAGGATGTAATCGCTTTCCAGAGGTCTGTTTTTGAAGGAACGATCTATGATATGACAAAGGATAAGGACTGGTATGTGCCTGGCAGGGATGGAGAGCTCAAGCTGAGCCCATTAGCCACACCTTTCCCTACCAAACCCATGAGAGAACTGCTTGATATTACATGGAGAAGAATGGTGTCACGCGGGGGATACGGTATGGTCGCTCAGTTGCGGGAATGGCTTCCTGACCCTATCGGAGGAGTCTACTGGTTTTACCTCGACAATCAGCATGTAAGTACTTATATTCCGATATATGCGGGAGTTCAGGAAATCCACGACCTTTATAAAACTTACAATCCGGATGAATTCGATGAGAATTCGGCGCGGTGGGCGATAGATTTTGTCGATAATCTTCTGTATCTGAAGTGGCAGGAGGCAATAATAGACCTTCGAAAGGCCAGGGATCCACTGGAACAGAGTTTTTTTGATGAAATGGATATGATAGAAGCTGATGCACTGAGTGTTTACGAAAGGAATCCGGAAGAAGCGAAAAAATACCTGACAGAGATCACACAGAGCAGAATGGTAAAGGTCGTCGAAATGTACAAAAAACTCCGTAATAAACTGATATCGAAATATACAAATAATAAGCAGGGTATGTAGATAACAGGTCTCATTAGAAAGAGAATAAATGAAAATTAGAATATTCAGTTCGATTCTCCAGTTTGCTATTTTGATCATGGCGAATAATCTCCATGGACAAGACTATTCAAAGAAGTGGCTGAGCGGTTATTTTAAAGATATCAAAGGAGAAATGCTTATCTATCACTCACCTCAACCGGATGCAAACCAGTCATTACTTGTAAGGTCTATTGACCGTAAACGTTACATTGAATGGGAAACTGAGCCTATACCGGTTGAGCATGAAGGAGAATATGCCGAGTTCATCTGGCTGGCTGCTATAGATGCAAACAGGGAAGACAGCCATAATTTTGATTTTTATATAAATAACGAAAAGATACTCACCTTTTCAAATCCGCTGGATACTTTAAAGAAAGAACTGCTCTATAAAGGACAGAATGGTGTCGAATTGCTTTTCAGGGCCGTTCTAGTCGATAAATATGACGATCTCATGGGTTACTGGTTCCTGAAAGTGCCGCTGTCAAAGTACCCGAAAGGAGATTCGCTCAGGTTAAAAGTAATGGGTGAAAGTGCGGGCAGCAGGAGCTGGTTCATGGTATTCAAGAACCTGCTGGAATCAAAGATCGAATTATACAGTGAACAGGCCCTTCTGCGGGACCTGGAGCAAAGAAAACAGGCGATCAGAATTGACATGATACATTTAGACGATCCTGCCAGGGCAGTGATTCACACAGGGGAGGACAGGATAGAAACCGACCTCAGGCTTGGATTTAACACTGTTCAGCTATCAGTACCTGCTGTGAGAGAAGAAATCGATCTCAATGTAAATATCGATATCGAGGGAAAGGACAGGATTATAAAGCAGTTCAGGCTGAAACCAGTCCGCCAATGGGAGGTATACCTGCTTCACCATTCACATGTTGACATCGGATATACTCATGTTCAGGATGAGGTGCGACAGATCCAGTGGGATCATCTTGAGAAGGCTATCGCAATAGCGGAAAGATCAAAAGAATTTCCACCTGAGGCGCGATTCAAATGGAATTCCGAGGTTATGTGGCCGGTTGAGAGTTATATGAGATATGCCCCTCCTGAAAAGATTGAAAGTCTGCTCGAAGCAATAAATAACGGCACAATAGGCCTGGACGGGATGTATGCAAATGAGCTTACAGGTATTTGCCGGCCTGAGGAACTGTATAGACTCTTCGGTTATGCAAGTGAATTTCACAAGAAATTCGGATTAAAAGTTGAATCCGCAATGGTAACCGATATTCCTGGTTACACCTGGGGAATTGTTCCCGCGATGGCACACAACGGGATAAAATATTTCTCTATGGGCACAAATACAGGACACCGGATCGGTCATGTAATTTCAGAGTGGGGTGACAGGCCGTTCTACTGGGTATCACCTTCAGGACAGGAAAAAGTACTCTGTCTACTCGAGGGTAAGGGATATTCGATGTTCCACACCGGACTCGGATATACAAAACTCAAAAAAAGACTCAGGGAGAGACCTGTACTTGATTATCTCGCTGAACTCGATACTCAGAACTACCCCTATGATTTAGTCTCACTAAGGTACAGTATAGGTTCCGATAACGGGCCTCCGGACAATCTTCTCCCTGAGAGTGTAAAAGAATGGAACGAAAAGTACTTATCACCAAAGATCGTTATATCGACAACCTCTCAATTCTTCAATGAACTTGAAAAAAGGCATGGAGATTCAATTCCCGCTGTAAAAGGGGATTTTACCGGTCACTGGGAGGATGGAGCATATTCCACTGCACGGGAATCCGCAAAAAACAGGGCTGCTGCAGAGAGACTTGTCCAGGCAGAGATCCTCTGGATACTAAATGATATTGAAGATTATCCTCATGGCCGGTTTAAAGAAGCATGGAGGAATGTACTGCTTTATGATGAACATACCTGGGGATCCTGGAACAGCATAAGCGAGCCTCATAGTGAATTCACCCAACAACAATGGGAAACTAAAAAACAATTTGCATTGAATGCAGAAAAAATGTCTGAAGATCTAATCATTTCAGCAACGGGAGCCAGGAGATTTGAGAATATCATCGATGTCTTCAATACAAATTCATGGACAAGGGATGATATTATTATTTTGTCGGAGGAAATGTCCGTGACAGGTGACATAATAAAGGATGAAAATGGCGATACTTTGCCTACACAAAGACTCACTTCCGGAGAACTTGCTGTAAAGGTAAAGAACGTTCCGGGATTGGGCACGAAGAGATTGTATATAGAGAAGGGCAAAGCAGAAAAAGGAAAAGGGCGGGAAGTGTCTGGGAATACTATCATAAATGGGAAATATGAACTCGTAGTCGATAAAAAGACAGGTAATATTTCAAGTATCAGTGATCTGAGCAAAGGAATGCAATATATCGATAAATCCAAAGAGCTCGAATTTAATGGGTACTATTATATTCCCGGAAGGGATCCGAAAAAGATTGAGAGTGTAAGTAATGTAAGGATTAGCAGAGGTGAAAAAGGTCCCCTAATTCATTCCATGTTGATCGAATCTGACGCTGCGGGAGCAGAATCGCTTAAGCGAGAAATACGATTATTCGAGGGGTTTGACAGGATCGATATAATAAATACTATCGATAAGATAGATATGTATGATCCTGAAGGTGTCCATTTCGCTTACCCATTTAATATTCCCGATGGTCAGATCAGAGTTGATCTTGCCTGGGGAGTGTACCGACCTGAATACGACCAGTTGATGGGATCATGTAAAAACTATTTTACAGCACAGAGGTGGGTGGACGTATCCAATCAGGATCTAGGGATAACCATGGCACTTATTGATGCACCACTTATAGAGATAGGTGAAATAACAGCTGATCCGATTGTGGTAGGTTGGAAGAAGAAGGTCGAAGAATCGGCGACCATAATCTCTTATGTGATGAATAATTACTGGGAGACTAACTACAAGGCATCTCAGGGTGGAAAAGCCGTTTTCAGGTATTCGTTTCTGCCTCATGGGCAATTCAACCAGGCAGAAGCGAAGAGGTTCGGAATAGAAAGGTCTCAGCCGTTAATTGTGATTCCTTCAAATAGAAATTCTCCGTTACATGCAAGGTTCGTAAGCCTGTCCAATCAGAATGTTATAGTAACATCTATGAAGCCGGAAATCGATGCGAATGAGTTACAATTAAGGCTTTATAATATCAGCGGTAAACCGGAAAAAACAAATATTGACTGGTTTGGTCCTGAAATTGAAGGGATTTTTGAATATGATCAAATCAGTCAAAATATGTCGGCTATTAAAGGAGATATTTATTTTAATGCAAATGCGATAAAAACCATAGTGGTTAAATTTAGCAAATAAAGTTTTTGTATTAACATTATTGTTAAGAATGTGACTAGGTAAACCAGTTCTTATTTCTCTGGAAAGAGGATATCCATTTTAAGAGTCTGGGCCCAAACACTTTTATCATATTATTGCTTGAATGATGGATTATAAGAATAAAGCTATTTAATATGAATTGAAGCAAGAGGTAAATCTATATATAACTTTTTATTAGTCAGTATGTTTTAAGCAGATTCTTTTGGAAATAATTATAAAATAGGCGATTTCTATAGTAAAACGCCTATTTTTGTTTTATATTAGGTGAATATTCACCAGTGTTGGTTTTGGCGAGTTCAATTTCAGATTATGTGCATTGGATTAACAGCTTTGTTTAATAATAGGCGGTAATATGGCACGAGCATCCGAAGATTTTGATCTTATTCTCTACGATCTGACTACCAGCCTTGCTGATCTCCTGGACGCTGAGGCGGGAATATGCTTCTTTAAGGAATCTCCCGGTAAATACAGTATTGCCGCCGTCTACGGGATTAAAAAGGAACTTAAAAAAGGAATTGATGTAATTATCTCAAACAAGATCAGTACACTATTTACTGAAGATTTGGTGCCGGTATTCTCAGAAAGAGGTGAGGTTGAGCTAAGATGCCTGACAAGCAGGTTGCTCGATAACTCTACACATATCAGTTCACTCCTGCAATTTCCTCTCCTCTGGCACAATGAGCTTGCAGGTATAATTGAGATAATCAATCCCGGAAATGACTTTGCAATAAGGTCTCCGAGGTCTCTGATCTCTCTTCAAAGGATCATTCAGAGAAATATTACGTCAGGTCTGGAACTCAGAGGTTTGAAATCCACAATAGGTATCTCCTCTGAAGAAGAATCGGGACTTACACAGATAATAAGTTCAAATGAAGAAGTCAATAAGCTTAAAACGATCATTTCTCGTATAGCCTCCACGGACAGCACCGTTCTACTCCAGGGTGAGACAGGCACAGGTAAGAATGTTTTCGCAAAATATATTCATGAGAGCAGTACACGTAAAGATATGCCGTTCGTAAAAGTAAATTGTGCTGCAATTCCCGAGACTTTGCTCGAAAGTGTTTTGTTCGGCCATGAAAAAGGAGCTTTCACGGGTGCGGTTCAAAGACGAATAGGGACATTTGAAAGGGCACATCTTGGTACTATATTTCTTGATGAGATTGGTGAAATACCTCTTAACCTGCAGGTTAAATTGCTTAACATTCTTCAGGATTATGAGTTCGAGCGTCTCGGTGGAAACCAGCCGATTAAGGTTGATGTAAGGGTTATCGCCGCCACAAACAAGGACCTGAACCAGGCTGTTGCCGACGGCGAATTCAGGGAAGACCTTTTTTACAGACTGAATGTGGTTCCTCTGACTATACCCGCACTCAGAGACAGGATAGATGATCTTGAACAGCTTCTACCATTCTTCATTGAACGATTAAATCAGAAAATCAATCTCAGGTATAAGGGAATATCTGATGAAGCTCTTTTTTTATTCAGGAAATATGAATGGCCGGGAAACATCCGTGAACTTGAAAATGTTCTAGAGCGGGCTATGGTTATAGGGCAGGGGAATATGCTTAAACCGGATGATCTCCCGCAGGAAATATTCGGACTGATTGAAGGTGTCAGGAAGCCGGGTAAGGGATTTAAGATGAGAGAAGGGGATAAATCTCTCTGGCAGGTTGAAAAAGAAATTATTGAGCGTTCACTGCGTGAATTGGACTGGAATATATCTAAGGCTGCAAGAGCGCTGGGAATTTCAAGAAATCATATCCGTTACAGGATAAAGAAATTCGGAATAGAGAAACCTTCTGATGAATGATCAACAGATCATTTGAAAAAGGTCAAAAACTGGTTAATTTACATGCTGCCGGTTATTATTAACCAGTATTGTTATTTTTGCCCACCTTAACTATCAATTTAAATACAAACCTATAAACACTTGTCAGTAAATGAAATAGAAATGCTGTATCATGGTTTGGCACGGGCATTGCGTAGAGATATGTCAAAAACGTCAACAAACTACAGGAGTCAAAAATGGGACAGCAGCAACTTTTATTAATCGTGTTAGGAGTGATCGTAGTCGGTATAGCAGTAGCGCTTGGTATGACGATGTTCTCTGAAAGCGCAGCACAGTCGAATTTTGATGCGGTTATGTCTGATATTCAGAGATATGCATCAAATGCCCAGCAATTCTACATGAAACCGTCATCACTTGGCGGCGGCGGCAGATCTTTCGCAGCATTGACGTTTCCTAACGGAGCAGCAGCTACAACCAATACTAACGGCACTTTTACTCTTACGAATCTTGCAGTAGGCAGTTTCGATATTACCGGTGTCGGCACAGAGGATGGTGACAGTGATGGTACAAATATTACAGTAACATTGACAGTTTATCCTGATTCAGTTTCAGCAGTACCGACAATTACAAGCCGCTAAATGGCAGTGACCCGGCTGGCGGGCTTTCATATGCTTTGCGGGAAGCCCGCCGCCTGTTTTTTTTGTATAATAAACCATCAAAGAGATAATGGCTAATTTCAGATACACGGGTATTCAGACAAATGGAGCGGTAGTAAAGGGAGTGATCGCTTCATCGGACAGAAGATCGGCAATGCAGTCGGTTAGGCTTCTGGCGCTGAAGCATTCATTTCAGCTGAAAAAATTGATTGCAGAAAAGACGTTTGAATACAAGGTCCAGAAAGGCAGTGAGAGAGCGGTGACGGGTGAACAAAAAGCATTCGTCCGTTCAGAAGTTGAAGCAGCACTCAGAAAACTTGGATACAGGATTATTTATGTCAGGAAATTGGCGCTTTCTTTCAAATTT
>JANQEH010000027.1 GCA_028278455.1 bacterium | reverse complement strand
ATTCCAAGACAGGAGGAAACTGGGTATTCGTAGTAGATCCGGCAACAAGCCAGGCAATCAAAAGAAGAATAAAAATAAACAGACAAAACAACAGTTATTTTGAAGTTACCGAAGGGCTGCAGCCCGGAGAACTGGTGATCACATCGACATATGACAACTACGGTGAAGTAGACAAACTCATTCTGACAGGCGATAAGAAAATACTTGACAGCGAAGGTAATAATTAACCTTGATTTTTTAGAAAAAAAAGTATATCCTAACATAGAAATCAGCCAGGAGAAAACAATGCCAATTATCCAAACTAAAGACTTACAAAAGATTTACAGGACTGAAGAAGTTGAGACTACAGCCCTGAATAATGTAAATCTTAATATCGAAAAGAATGAATTTGTAGCGGTCATGGGCCCTTCAGGCTGCGGAAAATCAACTTTGCTGAATATCCTCGGCCTGCTTGATAATCCTTCAAAAGGCGAATATGCGCTTCTCGGACAGGAAGTTTCCGGATACAATGAAAAAGAAAGAGCGAACATGAGGAAAGAAAACCTCGGTTTCGTATTCCAGAGCTTTAACCTGATCGACGAGCTGACAGTATATGAAAATATCGAGCTCCCCCTGCTCTATCTCGGCGAATCTTCTGCGGAAAGAAAAAGAAAGATCGAAGAAGTTATGGAGAGAATGAGCATTACACCGAGACGTAATCACTTTCCACAGCAGCTCTCAGGCGGTCAGCAGCAGCGTGTAGCGGTAGCAAGAGCTGTTGTAACCAGACCACAAATTATTCTGGCTGATGAACCCTGTGGTAACCTCGATTCAGCTAACGGCGAGGATGTGATGGGACTTCTCAAAGAACTTCACGATGAAGAAGGCACAACGATTGTAATGGTTACTCACTCACCTGTGCATGCAGAATACGCACAAAGGATCATCCATCTATTCGACGGCCACGTAGTCACGGAAAATCTGAAGGAATCTTCAAGCGCCCCGGCGTAATTATTAATATCACAAACTGTTTTGTAGCCCTGCTATTTATTTTGCGGGGCTTTTTTTTATGGTATAACCACCATCGATCTTTAACTTCAAATCTTCTAGAGATTTCTCCGCTTCATCCCCCGCATTTGCGGGAGACACCGGTCGAAATAACAAAACAGCTGGCATACTTTAAACCTGTCATTACGACCGGAGTCCCGATCCTGCCATAAGCCGTCGGGATATCGCGGAGAAATCTCTGCAGAATCCAGGTCCTTTACACATGAATATATAAAATTTAGCCTTTTGCATCTGTTTTACACCCTAATTATTATATATATTTTCTCAACTTATTTTTTTTAATATTATATATCATTTTTGGTATCTTTTTGATCGATACTGCGTATACAACCACAGAGGAGAAGTATAATTTAACGGAGCATTGCGATGAAAAAAACCTTTAGTGTAATGTTTTTATTGATTTTAGCTATAGGGGCCAGTGCATATGCACAGGATAAACTTGCGCAAATAGAAAACATGTATTCGGATGAGATCGCCTATGACGGTTTTATACTCGACAGCCGGCAGGAAGTCCAGATCGATGTCGTGGCAATCTTTACCAGGGACTGGAACGATGCCGCTACTTCTGCATGGATAATTAACGCCGAAAACCGTGAAGTTGTTTGGGAATCTTTCGATTCTGACGACTACAGGCGGGGACGCAGCGGGGTACGTGAACTCTCCGATACGGTTACTCTTGAAAAAGGAAAATATGAGGTTTACTACTCTTCATACCTTGGCGGAGGTACCAGAGGTACGAGTATTAACATCAGCGGACTTATCAGGAATGCGATTTCGGGCAGGGACAGGTACCGCGACCGAAGAGACTTCAGAGATCTGAAGATCGAAGTGACCGGTAACGGCAGGAATGTCGGTGATAACGGTGTGGAAAAATTCTGGGAAGAATATAACCGCAATACTGTCGTAAAAATGACAGAAATGCGCGACGACGAATATGAAGAGGTCGGTTTCAAGATCGACCGGGAGATGAAACTGAATATTTATGCAATAGGTGAGGAACTCAACCGAGACCTGTACGATTACGGTTTTATTATAAACGCAAAAAACCGGAGAAAAGTATGGGAAATGGATTTCAGGAACATCGAATGGGCTGGGGGTGCCGAGAAGAATGTGATGGTTATGGACGAGGTTACCCTCCCAGCCGGTGAATATGTTGCCTATTATGTCTCAGACGATTCTCATTCATGGGAAGACTGGAATCAGGCTCCCCCCTACGATCACAACTTCTGGGGTATGACAATCCGTGTTACCGATCCCGGAATGAAAAGCCATGTTGAAGAGGTTGACGTACGCGAAGTTGAGCTGAAAAATGTGATCTGCGACCTTACAAGAGCGAGGGATGATGAATATCTTACTAAAGGCTTCACACTGAAGAAGGACATGAATGTCAATATCTACGTAATCGGGGAAGGTTCTGGAAAGGATATGGCAGATTACGGCTGGATTGTCGACGCACAGACATTCGAAAGAGTATGGGAAATGGATTATTATGATACCGATCATGCCGGCGGAGCAAGAAAAAACAGGCTTGCAGATGAGACAATCAAACTCAAAAAAGGCAGTTATGTCGCCTATTTCGTTACGGACGGCTCACATTCTTATCGTGACTGGAATGAAACGGCTCCTTTTGACCAGGAGCGCTATGGTTTAACGGTAAGCGGGGCTGATGATGATTTCAATCCAAATGATGTTGAAGAATACCGAGAAGAAGACAACAAGAATATCCTCGTCAAGATGAACCGATTCCGTGATGACGATTTCGAAAGAAAGACTTTCACGATCGAAAAACGTACTCAGGTCAGGGTATATGCCATAGGCGAAGGTGATAACGGAACGATGTACGATTACGGCTGGATCGAGAATTCGGAAACGCGCAGGACTATCTGGGAAATGAAATACAGGTATACCGACCATGCCGGCGGAGCCAGGAAAAACAGAATGATCAACGAAGTTATCACCCTCGATCCGGGTGAATATGTTGTCTATTACGAGACGGACGGATCGCATTCATACGAGGACTGGAACTCGAATCCACCCTACGATCCTGTCAATTGGGGTATTACTATCTATATTATTGAAAAATAGAACCAGACAGACATTCAATAAATAAAAAATCCGGGACACCTATTATCCCGGATTTTTTTTGATCTTGAAAAAAGATCCCGGCTATCTGCATTGAAAGAACAATTAAATATCAGATACCGGGAATCAATTAATTATGTATCTATTTTATTTGATAACAACCATCTTTTTTATTTCTGTAAATCCTCCTGCTGATATTTTGTAGAGATAGGTCCCGCTGGCGGCTTTGGAAGCATCCCATCTAATTGTATGATATCCGGCAGGTTTTGCTTCATCTACCAGTTTAGCGATCTCTCTACCCGTAAGGCTGTATACGGTAATTACAACATGAGAAGCTTTCGGCAACTGATACCTGATCTCCGTAACCGGGTTGAATGGATTAGGGAAATTCTGCTGTAAACCATACATCCGCGGGATTCCTCCATAATTACCTGCTGCCTTTTCCGGTGCGGTACATTTGACAGTTTCCTGGTTTGATGCTCCCGATTCACCGGCGGCATTTTCAGCAGTTACATAATAATAATAGGTATCGCCTCCAAGCGGTTCAACATATAAGAAATTATCCGTAAAATTTGTACTGGTAATATTATCTCCAATTTGAGTAAATGAAGGATCTCCGCTTTTCTTCCTGAAAACATTGTAAGAAGTAGCAAGAGCGCTTGCTGTCCATGTAAAATACGGATTCGACATCGTACTCTGCTTGTTTGTACATGTGAAATTCGTTGGGGCATCCGGCTCCTCTGCGAGGTAGAACTTCTGTGATGTCGGATATGACAGACCGTTAGAATCTACCGCCTTTACCCTGTACCAAGCAGTCTGTGTTTCTGAACCAACTGTTACACCATTATCTGTGAATGTTGTAGACGATGGAGAACCTACACATGACCAATTCTCGGAGTAACCATACTTTCGATAGACTTTGTAAGAAGTCGCTCCGGTTAGAGCATTCCAGGTCAATACCGGATGCTGTCCTGCCTGTGTCGGTGAGCTGATAGCATAATTCGCAGGTATCCCCAGCGAATTCCCCTCGAGGTCAAGCTCAATTGTAGTGTAATTGTCGTCTTTTTGTGGAGTCTGAGAAGCATGGTTAGTATTATTCACACCATAAGTAGTTAGTTCTTCCGCTGATACATATCCGTCAGGATCACCATCATCAGCAGTATCATTGTATAATCCCTTCAATAGTGCTTTGGTATAATAACCATGCTGCAGTTCGGTTATATCATAATACGCATTTTCATAAGCAACTTCATCACTGGCTACTGCAGAGCCATTCACACCATAAGTTAAATAATCAGGAAATATTCCAGAATAGCATGCGTCTATTAATACCGTAAACTGATTATATGTACTATTATTGTATCTCATTGCATTTTGTACTTCAGCAGGAGTAAGCCTGTCACTCCATGAAGCATGATAGGTATACAATCCATCTGTTTCGCCATGCCCAGAAAAATGAAACAAGCAGGTAGTAGTCGAGGTCCTGCTCATTGATCTTATTGCATCCTCAAGATTATCATCTGTTGCATACGAATTTTGGTAAACATCGAAATCACCATTGTAATCCCAATTCTGATATGTCTCCAGGAAGTCCTGGATCTTTGTAATATCGTTTAAACAATCAGTTAGATCCACATTTCTACCATCATACAGCGGGTAATCATTTATACCCGCAAGCACAGCATAGAACCTTGTTGTTTGTGCTACTACTGTGGAATATGATAGTAATATTAGAATAAAGGTAGTGATAATATATTTCTTGTTCATTGCTATCTCCTTGTATTGTTGGATAAACGGGATTAATTGTTTTTACCGGGAGTTGGCTCGGCTTTTAAGTAATTTTTTGAATTTGTTATTCTGTTCCAGCTTTTGTTATCATCCACAAAATCAAGGACTGTATTACCGGCAATTTCCGCCACTGCTTCGGATCTTGCTGGTTTACCAAAACGAAACACATCAATCCCATTAGAATTTGAATTCTTAAAACTAAAACTCATATAACCGCCTGTTCCAAAACCAGACATCCCTTTTACCTCTACTACCTTAATGCTTTTATCCCATTTGGCATAAAACACATCCTCATCGACGCATAAAATCAGACATTTGCCCGGATCAATAGCAAACCTGTCTTCATTTTTCTTATTGCGTAATAAGTTCACAGTTTTAACAGCAGAATGGCTGAAACTGGTCACGGTCAATTTACTATCTGTTGGATTGTAAATCTCAATCCAGCTGTTCTCACGCTTATTCACATCCAGATATATCTCACTGAATATCAATCCTTTACTCTGTTCCTGGGCAATCAAAGGTAAGACGTTTAAAGAAAACATTAACATCAGTAATAATGCTTGAATTGTTCTTAAAAGATAATTCATAGGATTCCTCCAATTTTAATTGGTAATTAATAGTGCATCCAGAGCAAAAAAAACGGCAAGTGAGTGAACGGGCACCCGCTTGCCGCTTAATATTTTTTCTTCCTGGACGGCCTATCCTAGAAGTTTGCTCTGAATAGTTATTTGGTTTGTGTTTTTCTTCTCATAAAACTCCGATTAAATGAATCAGTATTCGACTACGACACCTCGTTCCTGTAAAGCAGGTATATATTCATTTACTGATTTTTCATTTAATGGATTATTCAGTAAATAAATAACATCACCTTTACCTATACCGTTATTCCTTACCAAAGGTCCAATATCTTTAATATTATTCCCCCATAATCTCATATGGTTCAGATTTATCAGGTTCTCGAGTGGAGATATATCTTCTATTTCGTTCTCCCCCAATAATAATTCTTTTAAATTTGTTAATTCAGCAAGCGGTGAAATATCAGAAATAAAATTCAGGTCTGCTTCTAATGAAACCAAATTCTTTAAATTCTCTAAGGGAGAAATATCTGTAACTTTACATTTGTGGAATTTCAGTTTTTTTAATTTGGTCATATTTCTAACAGATGTTATATCACCGAAATCTCCGTTAACAAACCATAATAATTCTAAGTTTATCAAATTCTCAAGACTTGATATATCTTTGATATGATTAAATCTGAGGTCGAGGAATTCTAATCTTGTTAATCCAGCTAAGGCTGAAACATCTTCAATAGCATTGTCATTTAAATCAAGGTGAATCAGATTGGTCAATCCTGACAATTGAGATATGTCGTTCAGGATCCTCTGCTGGTCAATAACTAAGATTTTTAGTTTATTTAATTTTTCTATTCCGTCTAGATCTTTTAATTTTTGCAGTGGCGCATGTAAAAATTCCAGGTTTGTGCAATTATTGATTCCCTTTAGAGACTCAACATCTTCTTTAATAGGAGTTAATAGATTTAAAGAATCAAGTGATTGAACTTCATTTTCTGATAAATCTCCTGTTGGTTTCTGTAATTCTAATCTAACACAGATCTCTAATTTTGGATCTTCAAATAAAACATTCGTTCTTGGTGTAACAGTAACTAATAAGGTATCAGGTTTACTGATAGCACCAGACTCATCTTTAAGAATAAGATATATTTTGTATACTCCTTCCTCATCGAAACCTAGAACTGCAGTAGAATTATCATCTCCTTGAGGTAAATATTGAATGGTAGGGCTATCTTTTGTAATATCCCATGCCCACCAGTTTATTTTTCCACCTTTACCCTGGAGACTTTCTGTACCATCCAAAAATATAATTTCACCAACTTTGCATTGCTGATCAGGTCCGGCATTTGCAATAGGACTATCCGGAGGTTCAAAGAATAAATCCAGAGATCCCATTATACAATTGATGGATAACAATACCGATGCCGCTAACGCTACTATAATAATCTTGATAGGCGAGAACTTCATTTAATAATCCTCCATGCTTCAAAATAAAACTAAATCGCAAAAATCCCTGATTGCTGTTTTCCAATAAGATAAAAGATCACTATTAATGAACCAATTATCAGCCAACAAGGACGACTATTGTATATATTCTTATATGATTTTAATAAGACCCGGGAAAGAAATCCTACCCGCAATCCACTTTCGCTCCAATGCCTCCGTTACACCGGACCCTGTACTGACCTTAACTCTTACCTAACATTCCCGGAATTCTAAATCTGTCACAATATATCAGGTTATTTTTTCAAAATCAACAAAAAAAAAAAACTGTTTTGAGATTTTTTTAGTTAAACATAGAAAAACGTCCGCATTTTATTATTATGATAAGACTTTGCATCTTTTTTTTCGAGGCTGCGTAGTTATATACGTAAAATTTTTTTGTTTTTTTGTGAATTTTTTATAAATTCACTATATTAAGTGAATCAGAGATATTTACTGAATTCCCTAACAGAGTTCTGAAAAACTATATGGAGTGATAAAATGGCAATGATAACAATCAATAATCTCTTTAAATATTATACTTCCGGATTTGGAAAGACTTATGTTCTGCGCGATGTCAGTATAGAAGTTGAAGAAGGTGAATTCCTGACAATCATGGGGCCTTCCGGAGCTGGAAAATCAACATTACTCCATATACTCGGTATGCTGGATTCACCGTCAGAAGGTGAATATTTTTTCTTCGACCACAAGGTTAACCGCCTGAACGAGAGAAAAAGATCCGAGCTTCATAAGAATTATATCGGCTTTGTATTCCAGAGCTACCACCTTATAGACGACCTTACAGTATATGAAAACCTCGAAACCCCTCTGCTCTACAAGGGTGTTAAAGGCCCGGAGAGAAAGAGCCTCGTATCCGATATGCTGGACAGATTCCAGATTGTCGCGAAAAGAGACCTCTTCCCTAACCAGCTCTCAGGCGGCCAGCAGCAGCTTGTTGGCGTTGCGAGAGCCCTGATCATCAATCCCAAGCTGATCCTCGCCGATGAACCGACAGGTAATCTGAATTCGAAACAGGGTGAAGAGATCATGGATATTTTTACCCAGCTAAATTCGGAAGGAACCACCATCATACAGGTAACCCACTCAGAGAAGAATGCTCAGTACAGCAAGCGGATCATTGATCTCCTTGACGGAAGAGTCGAATCAGATAAGGCTGTTACCAAATAATAATCTGCGCTTAAACGAACATATTTTACCTGCAACATTTATTATATTCTGTCGTAAAATCCAATAACCCTATATTTTATAGGCAAATATTTTTATTTTTTTGGGAATTTCCCTATAATTTGTAGGCTAATCTTTGAATTTTTGCAGTATTCTGTTTAAAACCTGTGCTGAGATTTCCCGGTCTACAGACTGAACAACCCGATCGGAGCTTCACTCGAAAGCACAATGCAGCCTGAGGTCATTTCAACAGGAGTTCCGAAACTTCGGGACTGAAGAGAGAAATCTTTATACAGAAGATCTAATACTTTAATTGTTAAAATTATGAAATAAAAGGTGGGAATATGCAATTATTGACCAGAAAAGAGGAATTATTCCTACTCACCGTCTGGATGCTTGGAGACAATGCATACGGGGTATCTGTCGCAGAGAAGCTCACTAAGGTTACCGGGAAAAACTGGATCATGGGACAGGTATACGTCCCTCTCGAAAGACTCGAGCAGAAAGGTTATCTAACTTCATTCCTGAGCGAACCGGTAAGTGAAAGAGGCGGCAGAAGCAAAAGGCTTTATTCCCTGACAGAATCCGGATTGAAAGCACTGCTTGCAACGAGATCGATGGAAGAGTATCTATGGAAGGAAGTATCTATAGATTCTATCGAAGAAAGCCTTATCAGGAAAAGATGATATATGCATGGTGATAAGAGACATATCTTTGTAGAGTGGCTGATCAGGCTGCTGTTCCCAGATACAGGCGGCGCAAAGCTCGGTGATTTTGTCGAAGTGTATTACCAGATCAGAAGAGAATACGGAAAATTACGTGCATTTCTATGGTTCCTCAAATATGTGATTATATCCACCCCTTCCCTATTCAATTCAAAAATATACAGGAGCGTTATTATGCTTAAGAACTACTTGAAAATTGCTCTTAGAAATATCAGTAATCATAAAGTATACTCATTTATAAATATTACAGGATTATCTATAGGAATCGCTTGCTGCATATTGATACTTCTGTATGTTCAGTATGAGCTTAGCTATGATACATATCATGAAAAGTCAGACAATATCTACCGGGTATCACGCGAATGGTGGAACTCTGACGGAACAACAAGCCTGCACCTCGGCCATGTTGCCCCTTCAGGAGGTTATCACCTAAAGGAAACATTTCCCGAGATCCTTGAGATGGTTCGTTTTGTTAATGTCGGAGGTATGAAAGTGACATACGGCGACAAGACATTTGTTGAGGACGGTATCTTCGGGGCAGATGAGGGAACATTCAGAGTATTCTCCTGGAAACTTCTGAAAGGTGATCCTGAGACTGCGCTTTCGCAACCCAATTCCGGGGTGATCTCTGAGGATATAGCGCTTAAATATTTTGGTGATGAAGATCCTATGAACAAGGTTCTGAAATGTTCAATAAGAGGTATGAATTTTGACTTCATCGTTACCGGAATTATGGAAAACACACCTCATAATTCACATGCCCATTTCGATTTCTTTTACTCCATGGAGACTATCGGAAACGCATTTGCTGCGATGTATGGTCAAAAGGATTTCATGACGCGCAACTGGGGAAGTAACAACTGGGCGACATATGTACTTATGCCCGAGGGATATAACATTAAGGGCCTTGAAGACCAAATGCATGATTTCATGAAGGAAAAGATGAACAATCCAAGGGTAAGAACTACCCTGCATTTCTGGAAACTGACTGATATTCACCTTCATTCACACCTTGATTCCGAGATCGAGGCAAACAGCGATATAACATATATATATATCTTTTCCGCAGTCGCTTTTTTTATACTGCTTATTGCATGTTTTAACTTTATGAACCTTTCAACTGCCAGGTCCTCATTAAGGGCTAAAGAAGTCGGAATGAGAAAAGTAGCAGGGGCCTTCAGAAAACAGCTTATCGCCCAGTTTATCGGTGAATCTGTCCTCATTGCAGTATTTTCTCTAATTCTCGCTTCGATTATTGTCCTGTTGGTATTGCCTGCGGTAAATAGTTTTGTAGATCTCCCGCTGGAATACAACGTTTTCCAGAACCTGACAATAGCCTCGGGACTTATTATAATTATTCTTTTTATCGGATTTGTATCCGGCAGCTACCCGGCTTTCTTTTTATCATCATTCAGGCCTGTTTCAGTACTCAGAGGTGATAGAACTGCGCAATCAAAAAGCTCGTTTTTCAGAACCGTTCTTGTAATAACCCAGTTCGCAATCTCGATCATTTTGATAATCAGCATGGGTGTTGTCGGTGATCAGCTGGAATATATACGTAACAAACGCCTCGGATTCATCAAGGAGCATCTTGTTACCTTCGGAATGCCGACTAATATGAGCTCCAGATTCGAATCGATTAAAACACAGCTTAATGTACATCCTGATATTCTATCCGTTACCGCCTCCACAAGGATACCTTCAGGGAGGCTGCTTGATTCCCAGGGAGGCAGGATCGCCAGCGCTGATACTATGGCAAGAATACAATTCAGACTTGCAGATATTCCCTGCGATCAGGATTACTTTAAGACATTCGGTATCGAACTTGCGGCTGGAAGAGATTTCTCAAAGGATTTTACTACTGATAAGGTTGAAGCTTTCGTTATAAATGAGACAGCTGCCTCAAGATTTGGTTTTCAGACACCGTCTGATGCTGTAGACCAGGCAATACAGTACTCTATGCTTGACAGAAACACCCCTAGAAAAGGTACAATAGTAGGTGTCGTAAAAGACTTCCATTTTGAATCCCTTCATCAGCCGATTGTCCCGGTAATCTTCTATTATAATGAGCGAAGATTCAGAGTATTGACCGTCAAGATCAATTCCCGTGATATATCATCTACTTTGGAACACATAGAAGGCATATGGAATAATTATAATCCCGATATCCCCTTTGATTACGGTTTTGTTGATGAAAGATTTGACAGACTCTATAACTATGAAGCAAAATTAAGCCAGGTTTTCGGAGGTTTCGCCGCCCTCGCAGTAATTATAGCCTGCCTTGGATTATTCGGGCTTGCATCATTTACAGCTGAACGCAGGAGGAAAGAAATCGGGATCAGAAAAGTGCTTGGTGCAACAGTTCCCGGAATGGTCTCATTACTGTCGAGGGAATTCACAGTTCTTGTTATAATTTCAAATATTATTGCCTGGCCAGTAGCATATTACATGATGAACAGATGGCTTCAAAGTTTTGCCTACAGGGCAGATTTAAATATTACTACCTTTATATTCTCCGGGGCTGCTGCGTTATTTATCGCTTTATTGACAATTGGATTTCAGGCTGCCCGGTCCGCTATAACTAATCCGGTAAACTCTTTAAGATATGAATAGACTGTATATATTGACTTAAAAGGGATCGGATTTACGATCCCTTTTTTTTATGCATAAACTCAGGAATAAATCCAGATTTATACTGTAGAATATAAAAGACTAAAAGAGAAAAAACAAAATTACAGCAATGCGATTACAGAAATTCCAGAGTATAGTTATTATACATATCTTGTTTTTCTCAATCTGCTCATGTTCTATATTTTATTCACCGGAAACCACACCGGGTTCAGTGCAAAAAAACAATCCGCAAAATTTTGTAAAGATAAATTCCGGTGGTATCGAAAGGACAGTAACTTTATACATTCCATCCTCCGTAGATATTACTTCAGGATCCCATCCTGCTGTAATTGCCTTCCATGGCGCAGGCGGAGCAGGCTATGCATTTCAGATTAGCCGCGATTTCGATTCAGTTGCTGATTCACTTGGCTACATCATGGTCTACCCGAGTTCAAAGCATGATATCTGGGTTGAAGAAGTTGCCGACAGTCTATATGATGTAACTGTAAATGATCATCAATTCGCAAGTGATATAGTAAACTATCTTGTTGACTCACTGAATGTCAGAGAAGATGGGATATTCGCTGCAGGATACTCATCGGGAGGGATATTCTTACATAGTCTTGTAAATAATATACGGAATAAGATAACTGCATATGCTGCATATGGA
>JANQEH010000307.1 GCA_028278455.1 bacterium | reverse complement strand
AGATAAGATACTTAAGCACAAACCGGATGTTCTCACACTGGACGTTGAAATGCCAAAAATGGATGGTGTGGAGTTTCTAAGAAAACTTATGCCGCAATTTCCTATTCCTGTAGTAATGGTAAGTTCATTGACTCAAAAAGGTAAGAAGATAACCCTTGAGGCTTTGGAAGCAGGAGCAATTGACTTTGTTTCTAAACCGACTGCAAATATTGCAGAAGGATTAAAAGAAATGATGTTGGACCTGAGAGCAAAAGTCAAGGTTGCTGCCAGGGCGAATGTATCACATTGGAAAAACAAAAAACCGGTTGAGCCAAGAAGAAAAATCGAAGGATCATCTGCACTTGCAGAGTCAACTGATAAAGTAATTGTAATAGGAGCTTCGACAGGTGGAACAGAAGCACTGCGGAAAGTGATCACCGCATTTCCACTGACGATGCCGGGGACTGTAGTTGTTCAGCATATGCCCGCAGGATTCACGACAATGTTTGCGGAAAGAGTTGATTCAGAAAGCGCAGTGCGTGTCAAAGAAGCTGAAACCGGGGACAGAATAATGCAGGGCAGAGTGATAATTGCAAGAGGGGATTACCATGCCTCGGTTGTCAGATCAGGCGGGATCTACCAGGTGAGGTGCTTTCAGGATGAGAAAGTTTGCGGTCACAGACCATCTGTAGAAGTCCTCATGCAGTCTGCCGCAAAAAGTGTGGGAGCAAATGCAGTAGGTGTTATGCTAACGGGAATGGGACACGACGGAGCGGACGGAATGGTGGCCATGAGAAAGGCAGGAGCCAGGACTATCGCTCAGGACGAGGCCTCATGTGTTGTTTTCGGGATGCCGAAAGAAGCGTATAACAGGGGTGGTGCCGAGAAGCTTGTTTCTCTAAATAACATCACCCAGACTATTATATCTCTTCTTTCTCAATCAACCTGATCGGCGAACTACTTTTTAATCTACATCTTTATTTCAAAATTGCCTGAAATCAGACAATTGTGCGGACATATTGTGTATTTTGAACAATATTTTATCTATGAATAAAGATTATTAATTCCCTGCAGGGAGAAAATTTAAGGCTGTTTACACTTCCATATTGAAAATTCTCTGATCTGGCATAAATTATGCAGAATGTAATTGGTGAACAAATTCTATGTGAAGTGATATAAAGCAGGTAAGATATGGAAGAACAAGTTGTAGGAGCATTTAGGATCTCTGATAGGGAGTTTAATCAGCTTAGTAAGCTTATATATGATCTTTTTGGGATAGTACTCACAGAGAAGAAAAAGACTCTCGTTATTGGCCGCCTTCAAAGCGAACTAAAGAAAAAAGGCCTGAAATCTTTTCACGATTATTACGAGCATATACTTGAAGATAAAACGGGACAGTCTCTTTTGACCCTGATAGATAAAATATCTACAAATCATACATTTTTTTTCAGAGAGGCTGATCATTTCGAGTTCTTTAAGGAAGAAGCACTATCCCAGATCACCTCTATTCTGAGATCGAGAAACGAGAAAGAATTACGGATATGGTGCGCAGGATGTTCCTCCGGAGAAGAACCGTATACGCTGAAAATGCTATTGAATGAATATTTCAGTAATGATAATGGCTGGAGTGTTAAATTATTATCGACCGATATATCAAGTACAGCTCTGGAAAAGGCAATTACCGGGATTTATAAGAATGAGAATATACAGAATATTCCTAAACCTTTATTAAACAAGTATTTTAAAAAATATGATGACCAGAATTGGATCGTTAAGGAAGAATTGAAGAAGAACATGTTCTTCAAAAGGCTGAACCTGATGCAGAATGATTATCCATTCAATAAGAAATTCCACATAATATTCTGCAGAAACGTTATGATATATTTTGACTCAGAGACAAGGACGGATCTGGTCAACAGGTTTGCACGGTTCATGATCCCTGATGGCTTCTTGTTTATCGGACATTCAGAAACAATCGGTAGAAATAATAACAATTTCCTTTATCTCAAACCGGCGCTATATAGAAAAAAGGCCTGATATAAAAAAAATGTTTTTACTTTAAGATAAACTTTCTATTTTACATGTGATAATAACAGCAACGGATCTTGATGTTAAATAATATTATGGTAGGAATCGGGGGACTGGCAGTATCCAATACTCCCGGAAAAGTTATAAAGACTATGGCCTTAGGCTCATGTGTAGGTGTTGTGGTCTATGAGCCCAGATTAAAAGTAGCAGGCCTTTTGCATGTTGCGCTGCCTGATTCGAAAATTATGCCTGAGAAAGCAGTAAAACTCCCCGGGTATTTTGCTGATACAGGAATACGTGCATTGCTAAAGGAATTGAGCAAGTTCGGTATTAATCCTCAAAGAAGTGTTAAGGTAAAATTAGCCGGCGGCGCCAATGTTATGGACGCAGAAAATGTTTTCAATATCGGTAAGAGAAATATATTGAGTGTAAGAAAACTTTTATGGAAGAGCAAGCTTTCCCCTGGGGCAGAAGATATTGGGGGAGAGATTAGCAGAACTCTATCTATAGAAGTTGATACAGGAAGAGTTACCCTTTATTCACCAAGTAAAGGAGAATGGGATATCTGAAATCTTACTTCATCTGAAAAAACATGGGAATTTGAGGTATGTCGAAAAAAATATTAGTAGTTGATGATTCTGCAACTGCAAGAATGGTCATAAAGAGGTGCATTGAAATGGGAGTGACCAATGAGACCGAGATTATCCTGGCTGAGCACGGTTTAGATGCGCTGGCAAAATTAGAAGATGAAAAAGTAGATTTAATCATTACAGATATAAACATGCCTGAGATGGGAGGAGAAGAACTCATTGTCAAACTGCATAAATCACCTGAACTAAAGAAAATCCCGGTAATCGTTGTCTCGAGCGTAGCGAGCACTACTCTGGAATTGATCCTGAACACCCATGGTGTAAACACAGTAGTTAGTAAACCGGTTTCTCCAATGATAATTGCCGATGCAATAAAAGCTCTGGAAATCGAAGGATTCGAAGTCGATTGAGTGCAATACCTACTTTTCTTTGATCCTGTATTCGTAAATACACATACCTCTGTAACTGTCTATACAGAATATCCTGTCATTGTAAACTCTTAAGTGGTCGCAGAATTGAGCAAGAGGGATTTCTGTTAGCAAGATTCCTTCACCGTTAAAAATCTCAAGTTTAAACATATCTGTTTCAGTCAGATCTGTATTGCCTTTAACCTCAGTACTCATCGTATTACCTGCGCTCAACATCAGTATATCTATGTGTTCTTCTTCTTTTTCCTGGCGGTTACGGGTCAATACCCAGATCCTGTCTTTACCGTCAATCCCTATCCCTTCTGATATGAAATTAAGGTTTTTCATGAAGCTGACATTTCCTCCATTGACCTTTGATCTGGGCACTGAGACATCGTAATTCAAGGGACGGTCACTTTTGAAAATAAGCTTTCCGTCTATAGAATACTTCTCGATCCTGTTCTGGTATACCATTGTCACATAGAGATTGTCCTCGCTGTCATGTGCGATCCTTACAGAATTGCAGGAGGTGTTTGCGACGGGATCATTATATTCAAACCTTTCACCAAAACCGAACAACAGACTGCCTTGCGGATCGAGTTTCTGGAGAAGATAAACTTCTTCATCCGATTCATTCTTTTCAAAACGGTATGGTAGAAAGACAGCTGAAACAAATTCACCTGTGGAAAGGCGATCCTGATTAAGGATATACTTCATTTCAGGTTTGAAATCACTGTGAGGTGTACCGTCTTTGGTATAAAGCTGATAGCGCTTTAAAGCACTGTCGTAAATATAGAGAACATCCTTACGATCAATGTAAAACCTATTCGGATATCCGAATTCTCCGGGACCCTGGCCTTTATTCCCAATAGTCATAATATATTCCATTCTGCTGTTATATTTCTGGATTCTATTATTTCCGGTGTCGAGAACATAAATATTCTGCTCTGTATCCACAACAATATCATGAGGCAAATAGAACATATAGTTTTCGTCTTCGCTTTCCATATCTCCGATCTTTCTTACGAATTCAAGTTCAACCTCGCTAGACTCCTGCCATTTCGGATGTTGGTTATGAATATGCTTTACACCATCAACAGTTTCCATTGTGTAATTCGGGATTTCTTGAACTTCCTCCGTACTGCATGATAAGAGGCATAAAAAAACTAATAAGGGTAGTAGAATGTTTTTCATTTTATAGATCCTTGATTTTATATTCGTAAACACACATACCTCTAATAGAATCGATAATCAATAACCTGTCGCCAAAAATATTAATGTCGTCACAGTAGTGGTTGAGACGAACCTCACTAAGAAGGATACCTTGATTATTATATAGTTCCAGTTTATACATGTTTGTTGAATCCGGCGAGTTACCCGAATACTTTATATTTCTGCCTTCAATTGAATAGACAGGATTTACATGTTCTTCATCGGATTCTTGTCTTCCGGCAGTTATTACCCATAAGCGATCGTTATTATCTATGGCAATTCCTTTTGATACGAGACTGAATCCTCTACCGGTTCTAACAATCTCACCCCTTTTATTCATACTTGTTTTTATTGGTTCATAGCTTATATCATAGGCCAGTTTGCGAGTTATATTTAATAGGAGTTTCCCTTGAATTGAATATTTTTGTATTAAATTTGAGTGCTTAAAAGAAACAAAAAATCCGTTGTTGCCCGAAGTGATGTAAACTCTGTTCATTAGATTGAATTTTTGTCTATCTTCATTATCTAAAGGTTCACCGAACTTAGATATTATTTTTCCATTTGTATTCGATATTCTCATCAGAGTTGAATCTGTTAGGCATTTGTCCAAAAAAAGTCCGGATTTAAGTGTTTTCAATGAATAAAGGCTGAAGTTCATAGTCTTCGTCCTTATAAATTCACCATTGGTAGTGAATACATGATATTTTTTATTGTCGGCGATCACCAGGTTTCCATCAACATCAAGGTCTATGTTAACTGGATAAGTAAATTCTCCGGGGCCATTTCCTTTTGTTCCAAAAGCTTCGATTGAATCATTGAATATCCTAACTATGCGGTGGTTTCCTCTGTCAAGTATGAATAGATTTTCATTATGATCACTAGTGATATCAATAGGGTAATAGAAATTAAGGATATCTTCATTAGCATCTAAACCGCCGATCTTTCTGATGAATTCTAACTGAGACGATTTATCTTTCAATTCCAGAGGATACATATTCCTTACAGTTTTATAACCATCAATAATTTCGATAGTGTGATTCTCAGGAATGTTATGTCCTGAGCATGAAATAATTATAAAGAACAACGTGATTCCAATATTCTTTAGATGAATTAGAATTTCTTTTGGCATATTTGGCTTTCAGTTTAAGATAATTTTTGCAGCTTGTGTTTTAGTCTTCTCAGCTTTCATTCTGACAATGTATATCCCTTTAGGAACTTCCTTCCCTTCGTCATTAAGGCCGTCAAACTCGTAATATATTTTACCTTCAGGATATTTTTTTTCAGGATATTCTCTAATTCTTTGTCCAAGAATATTATATACACAAAAACCTGCTTTCTCCTCTGAGATTAAATTGAAAATATGGGCATTGTCAGTTTTTTCTCCCGGGATTTCATGCTGATTTGAAATTTTGTTCGGTAAAGTTTTGACTGGAGTTTTCGATTTACTAATCAAGGATTTTATTGTATATACCGGATAAGTTTTCCTGAATCCTCTGTTCTCGATTTTGATTCCTTTCCTTGAGATCCTGACATCAATAGCTGATACACCGCAGTAGTCGAATGAGAAGGGAAAAATGAGAATTGTTAACAACATCATAGTTGCAAGACAAAAAAATCTGTTAGTCCGGTTAGAAGTTCTATTAGAAAGCTGATAGTTTATTCTATTAACCAGTTCTCCATGTTTTTTTATCAGAGTATTTGCTAATGTATTCGTATTCTGCTGCGACAGATGCCTTGAAATATCAAGTAGATGCCTGGAATATGCCTCAGAAGTCTGTCTGGTCATTTTTACCGCCGAATCATCGCATGCCATTTCTCTGTATTGATCTAGTTTTTTTCCAATAATCCAAACCAGAGGATTGAAGAATTGAACTGTCTCAGCAAAATACCTGATAAGGTTTATCCATCTGTCACCATTTCTGATATGTACAATTTCATGTGCAACGACCGAACAGGAGCATTCCTTAGACCAGTTTTTCCAGCATGATGGTAGTATAATTCTCGGTTTAATAATACCTATTACAAACGGGCTATGATCGAATCTTGATTCCAGAATTTTAATTTTCCCCAGTTCTCTATTCATTTTTAATCTAGAAATATCAGCAGGGATTGCACCCCTTAGAATTTTCCTTAGATAAATAATCTTATATAGAGCATAAAGCATCATAATGCAAAAAAAGGATAGCCAGATGAGCATAAAAATAGACTTCTTAGAAAGTACTGGCATATAAAATGATAATCCATCAGAAACAATCTCTTTAGGCGTGTTTATCAGTAATCCTGCAAATAAATCTTTAACTGAGACAATCTCAACCGGACCAATTATGTTAAAGAAAGGTGGAATAAGAATCTTGACCAATCCTATAACGCAAATATAATATAAGGTCCGAGCATCTCTGTTTTTAAACAAGTAAATAACAATTAAAATAAGAGTTAGGAATATTATATTGGATGCGGACCAGGAGAGGAAGTAATCGGTCCATGCCCTGCTGAGATCGTTTAATGCCCCGGTCATTCTTTTTTGTCTCCTGGTTCTTGTTCTTTCTGTTCAATGAGATCTTTAAGGTAATTATACTCATCCTCCGAGAGTTTTCTGCTCTCAAGCATGAAGTTCGCCATCTTCCTGAACGAACCTCCGAATACCTTGTTAATGAAAATATCGGTTTCCTTCCCGATAGCTTCGTTCCTTTTCTTCAGAGGAGGATACAGGTTCACAGGCCCGAATTTCTCTTTTTTCAGAAATCCCTTTTCAACAAGGATATCCATTATCGTGTGGACAGTAGTGTAGGCTTTTTCACCATTTGGATAGGCAGTATCGACAACATTCTTTACTGTTGGTTTTCCCCCGAGATCCCAAATTACGTTCATGATTTCCCATTCGGACGGCGACAGATATTCTTTTTTTCTCGGCATATATTTTCCAGTTTTTTTACTTGTACGCTATAAAATTAGAAATGTTTCTAATTAATTAGAAATTACGATATTTTTCTGTTGCTGTCAATATTTATCACGTATTTTCATCGAATAAAACATTGCGAATACTCTATGTTTTGGATATATTCAGATAATCCTGTTTATTCAATATTTTTAGACACTATTATACATCTGTTACACCAGGATAAAAACCAAGGATACAGCTAATTGGGATTTCTCCGCTACGTCTTTCGCATACTCAAGACTCCGGTCGAATTGCATTGTATTATTCTGTCATTTCGAGCGCACCTAAATTTTGCTGCGTAAAAAGGGGCAAGTCGAGAAATCTCTTTAGACAATTTCATTTTAACTTGAAGGTGAATAAGGTATTTAATAGTGAATTACAAGATTCATTTTTTTCCGGATAAAAAAATTGCGACCTTCCTTTGATACCGTATCAACTGCTATAATAACCTTAACGGCGGTCTTGTTTCTGTCTATTTGCTCCGCGACAGCGCAGAAAAAAACAACACTCCGTATCGCTACCTGGCTTGGAGCTGAAGAAATACGTATCGAGGAAAAGATACTGGCTGAGTTCACTGCCGAAAATCCGGGAATTGAAGTTGAAATTGAGTCTATCCCGAATAAATATAAGGAAAAAATACTTACTTCATTTGCCGCCGGGACAGCACCCGATGTATTTGTTCTGGACAGCCCCATTATACCTGCGCTGCTGAACAAGGATGTATTGCTCGATCTCAAACCTTATGTTGAAGAAAATAGATTAAATCTCGACGATTATTTCCCGAATGTGCTCAGGATCTTTGAGAAAGGCGAAAAACTGTTTGCCTTCCCGAAGGATTATACACCGCTGATGTTATACTATAATAAAAGACTTTTTGATGAATCGGGAATTCCTTATCCGGAAGAGGGTTGGAAATGGAATGATTATCTAGACACTGCGCGTAAATTGACTAGAGATACTGACGGTGACGGGAAGACCGACCAATGGGGGACACTTTTCAGGAACCAATTCTACCTCTGGGAACCATGGGTATGGATGACAGGAGGAGATTACCTCGATCCTGACGGCAAAACTGCCAAAGGATTTTTTAACTCCCCTGAGACCGAAAAAGCCTTGCAATTCCTCGTGGACCTAAGGGAAAAACACAGGGTGTCACCCTCAGTACAGTCTATGACGACATCCGGAGGCGCTGTCGAGTTGTTTTTTTCAGGCAGGATCGCAATGTCAATTTCAGGCCACTGGAGATGGGCTTCGCTTCTGAAATTCATTGAAAGCGGAGAAATGGATATTGGTATTGTTCATCTTCCGTATCCTGAAGACGGGGAAAGAGTGAATATTATTTTCGCAACAGGGTGGTGTGTCCCAAAAAATGCGAGATATCCTGAGTTGTCACTCAAATTAGCCTCATTTCTCGGCAGCAGGAGAGCCGCAGAGATCCGCATTGAACATCCGATTGGAATTCCCGGAAGGATCGAAATAGCACAAGATCTGATAGAAAAGGATATTTACGGAGTAGAGGAGCTGTTTATAAATGAGACACAGTATGGAAGACAGCCATGGGGAACGATAATAGATGAATACAGGAGGATAGAGCAGATCTACCAGCTTGCTGTCGAAAAGGTGATGATCGGCGGTGAGGATATTCATGAAGCATGCACAGACGCTGCAGAATCTGTTGATCTTGTGCTTAAGAGAACCGCGAAGTATTCAAACGTTATAATAGACCTGAAGGGAAACAGGGAGATTGTTTCCTTCCTGGCGGGATCGGCCCTGTTCCTGGGTATCCTCATCTTAACTGCGGTTCTACTCGTAAAGGGCAGGGAAAGGTCGATGATGATAAAGGGGTATACATTTCTTGCGCCATCAATGATCATCCTGCTCGTATTTATCTTTGTCCCGGTCATATTTTCTTTTTTCCTGAGTTTTCATCATTGGAATGTTGTTTCGTCAACAAAACCCTTTATCGGACTCGAAAATTACCGGGATCTTTTCAAGGATAATATGTTCTGGAGTGCGCTTAAGAATACGGTGATATATTCTCTGCATGTTCCTATCGGGATGGCGATCTCACTTTGCATCGCCCTTCTTCTCAACAGAAGGATTAAAGGAGGCAGTCTATTCAGAACACTATTTTTCCTGCCGTCAATTTCATCATTCGTGGCAGTTGCATTAGTATGGAAGCTTATTTATAATTCTCAGTTCGGACTTGCAAACTATATCCTGGAATTCATCGGATTAAACGGCATCAGATGGCTGGAAGATCCGAAAACTGCAATGATTTCGGTAATGATACTCAGTATCTGGATGGGTATAGGCTACCAGATGGTCATTTTTGTTGCCGGCTTAAAGAATATTCCTAAGGAATTTTACGAAGCTGCCCGCACAGACGGAGCAAGTGCTTGGGCTCAATTCAGGCATATTACCTTTCCTTTACTTATGCCGACAACATTCTTTATTTTAGTTACATCGTTGATCGGTTCATTCCAGGTTTTTTCTTTAATATATATTATGACTGAAGGAGGCCCCCTCCAGACAACAGATGTAGCAGTCTATCACATATATAAGAATGCATGGGAATACCTGCAAATGGGATATGCTTCTGCCATGTCATGGGTGTTATTTTTTATTATTATGATAATTACCTGGCTTCAGTTCAGGTTCCTGGGTAAGGAAGTTGAATATAATTAGCAAGGATTTACGGTTTAGAATGGCAAATAGAGGTAGATTAACAGACATGATCGTTAAAGCGCTTATATATTTAATGTTGACTATTCTTGCATTGTCCATGCTCATACCGTTTCTATGGATGGTCTCGACATCATTTATGAATGAACTTGAGGTGTATAGTTATCCCCCTAAATTGCTGCCAGAAAAATTCCTGTGGCAGAATTACCGTGAGGCACTTACTCTACTCCCATTCAACAAGTATTTCCTGAACAGTATAATCGTGACATTATTATCGGTAATAGGGCAGGTTTTTACATGTTCTATGGCTGCATACGCATTTTCAAGGTTGAAATGGAAGGGAAGGGATAGAGTTTTTGCGGTATATCTTTCTACAATGATGATTCCGGTCATCGTTACATTGATACCTTCATTTCTGATAATCAACACATTCGGCTGGATGAATACATACTATGCTCTGGTTACACCCACCCTCACAAGTGTTTGGGGGATATTTCTACTGCGGCAGTTTTTTCAGTCGATACCTTCGACTTACGAGGACGCAGCAAGGATTGACGGAGCGTCAGAATTTACAATATATTGGAGGATCATCATGCCCCTTTCTAAGCCGGCTCTTGCAACACTGTCGATCTTTACATTCATGGCAACGTGGAAGGATTTCCTCTGGCCCCTGATTGTTACGAACAACAATAACATGAGGACAGTCGAGATTGGTATTGCTCAGTTCCATTCGGTTCATTCAACCCAGTGGCCTTATCAAATGGCTGCCGCAGTGGTTGTTATGATACCGATCATTGTAATATTCTTTTTTGCTCAAAAGTACTTTATCCGGGGTATAACACTATCAGGGATCAAAGGTTAATAACCACAAGAGGTTTGCTTATGAGAATATTTAAAATATTAATTGCCTCATTAACTCTCATTTCAGCTTCCGGAGCTACTGCTCAGGAAGGAATAATTGACGCATTTGAAATAAAAGAGAACGATCTTACCCTGAAAAGACTTGCTCAGCCGTATACTTATTTCGATAAAGTCGGGCGCAAATTCGGGATCCTCGGTTTCGAAAGCGGATCATTCGAAGCATGGGCATATCCCCTCAAGCTTTTCAGGAATTTCGAGTTCTCATTTTTCATAGGAAGTTCGACAGAGCCAATATTCGGTAAAGACATTGTGAAGAGGATCATCCATTCTCCGGCATCTACGACGCTTGTTTATACATTCCAGTCTTTTACTGTCAAAGCAACTTATATTACTGCAATAAACGAACCCGGAGCATATATTTTGCTCGATGTCAACAGCACAGAACCCCTGACAGTTGTCTGCAGCTTCATGCCTGTACTTCAGCCGATGTGGCCGGGTGGCCTCGGAGGCCAGTATGCCTTCTGGGATAACAAACTTAAAGCTTATATCATTTCCGAGTCTTCGAGAAAGAATCACGGTTACCTGGGATCACCTTCTGCAGCCGGTATATCATACACACCTGCTCACATGCTCTCAGATAATCCTAATCAGTTCAAAATAATAATTGATGAGCCGGCGAAGGCATTGGGAAAGTTCATTCCAATTGTTATAGCCGGTGGACCAGGTGACAGAGAAAAAATCAGGGATACCTACACCGGTCTTGCTGAGAATATTGAGAGAAACTATGAACTGGCTTACAGCCATTACGAGAATCTCAGAAATTCCACATTAAGGATAGTAACCCCTGAGGATCGGCTTGATACGGCCTTCGAGTGGGCCAAAGTCGCCTATGATAACCTGATAATCGATAATCCTAACCTCGGAAAAGGAATGGTAGCAGGTCTTGGGACTTCCGGAAAAGGCGGCAGGCCGGGATTCGGCTGGTATTTTGGCGGAGATGCATTCATCAACTCATTCAGTATGAATAGTTATGGTGCACAGAAAACAGTGAAAGATGCTCTGCTCTTTAACCTCAAATGGCAAAGAGAAGATGGCAAAATAGCTCATGAAATATCACAGGCTGAAGGGTATATTAACTGGTTTGGTGATTATCCCTATGCGTACATTCACGGTGATACAAGCCCTTATTTCGTTGTTGCAGTCTATGATCATTTCAGGATGACGGCAGATATGGATTTCCTCGAGAAGACCTGGGAATGCGTAAAACGGGCTTTCGAATGGAGTCTTGAGACTGATGTAGATGGAGATGGTTTGATGGATAATGAAAAGGCAGGACTCGGCGCCCTGGAATTCGGTTCTTTAACTGATATCAAGACGGATATATACATTGGAGCTATCTGGGTGAAGGCAGTATTTGGAATGAAGTATCTGTCAGAAGTGATGGATGATAGAGAGATGAAGGCAAGGTTAAGCGATTTACCTGAAAAAGCTTTAAACGCACACAGTAACAAGTTCTGGGATGATGATTTACAGAGATATTCATACGCTTTTTCAAAGGAGGGTAATGTTGTTAAAGAGCTGACACCCTGGCCGGCAATAGGGATATACCTCAATCTCGGGACCAAAGAGAGGAATTTTAAAACTCTCGAGCAGATTAACGGCCATGAGCTTACAACTGACTGGGGGACAAGGATGATTTCGGTTAAAAGTGAGAGATTCGAGCCGCTGAATTATAACTATGGAGCAGTCTGGCCATTCCTGACGTCATTTGTCGCAGCGGCACAATTTAGAAATGATTTCCACATCCAGGGATACCATTCCCTGATGTCAGCCGTACAGCATGTGTACAATAATGCCCTGGGCTATGTGAATGAAGTGTTTTCCGGCTACCAGCATACATGGCCTCAGGAATCTGTTGCCCATCAGGGATTCTGCACATCGGCAACAGTGCTTCCTCTCGTTCGCGGACTTTTAGGTCTCGACGGTGACGCAGTTAAAAAGGAGATGCTCTTCGTGCCAGGTTTCCCGGCAAATTGGAAAAACGCAAATATTGAGAATTACAAACTCGGTAACATGTCGATTGATATCACATACAGAAGAAACAATAGAAGTATAGAGACAGTTTTCAGGTCGGAAACAGGTATTGATTATGATTTGACTTTCAAACCTGGCTTCGGGGCGGGTACAATAATAAGAACTATAAAAGTAAATGGCAGAGAAGTGACCTGGTCTGAAGAAAAATCAGCTCAATTAATCAGGCCGGTCATCAATGTGAAATTGGGCAGGGAAGATAAAATAGAGGTTGAGTTTGATCCAACAGTTGAGCTGCTGCCAGTGGAGAATAAGTCGTTTGTAGGAGATACAGATAAAGGACTGAAGGTGATCAGCTATAGAAACACAGGAAGTGAAATGGAGATAATAGTTGAGGGACTTGCAGGAAAGGAATACAGGCTTGACCTGACGAACACAGGTATGATCAGGGATTTAGACGGAGCTGAGTATGATAAAAAAGGTTTGATCATTGAATTCGAGGACGGAGAACCAAATGAATTCATAAGAAAGCAGATCAGGATCAGAATACAAAATTAAATAAGCAGGCGATGATGAATATAGTTAATTATCTTTCAAGAGACGACAAACATTACCTCGGAGGCGGAAACCGCCTTTTGTGGACACCCAACTTTCCACAATGGCTGGACCGTCCGGGATTCTGGGACAAAGCTCACTATTATAACCTGGAGATAGAACCGGTATTTACAGTAACTCTCCTTGATGGAAAAGGTGATGAATTTAACCTGAAATTAAAGCAAAGGAGATGGTTTCCCTCTCATATCAGGAATATTTATCACAATACGAACGGATTTGAGATAGTCGAGGAAAAAACGCTTTTTGAGAATGATGTGCTTTCCTCTAACATATCTCTGACGAATACAGGTCTTGAAGAGATAACGATCGATTTAATTCTCTGGAATCTGCATAAAGGAACTATTGATAGCAGCAGGATTTCCAATATTGAGTTTGGTAAGTTTGGGATTCACTACACAAGGAATATAAATTTCAGGCAGTTAGTTGAATATGATGTTGAGTGTTTTCTTGGTATGAGATCTGGAGTGGACGATATGGGTGTTTATCTATCCGATAACACATCGCTTACTCCCGAATGGAAGTATACACCGTTTTACGAGAAATTCGATGGAAAACTGAAGGGCGGCCTGAATCCTGAGAACCTTAATTCAGTTGAAAGTTCAATGTTATACCTGGCCGTTCATTCAAGGATCGTTTTTAGAGCTGGTGAGCACAAGAATCTCATGTTTTTGTTTTCTGCTTCAAATAATAGGGAAGAGACAAGGAACTCGGTAATGCAAGTCAGTACGATTAAACATCCGGTAGTGCATAATCTGAACATCTGGGGGAATTATTTTAATGGACTGCCGGAATTTACGTGCTCCGATAAATTTATTGAGAAATACTACTGGTACAGATGGTTTGGCTTAAAGCTGAATACTTTATGTGAGAATGATTTTTCCAATATGAAGTACCCGGCAGTTACAGAAGGGCCGGCTTACTTCAGGGGATTTATTTCATACAGCGCTCAGTGTCATATAATGGAAACAAGATGGATGAAAGATCCCACCCTGGCACAAGGGACAGTACTGAATTTTATTAATACTCAGCGGGAAAATGGAAGTTTTACAGGGCATATATATCCTAAATACCTGCAGCCGGAAAGCTTTTACCACTCTAACTGGAGTAGGGTGCTTGATATTTATTTTATTCATAATGACAATGAATTTCTTGAAAAAGCATACAAAGGTTTAAAAAAATATGCCGCGTACTTTGACAGAGAAAGGGATAGGGAGGATTCCGGGATGTATGATATCCTGAACCATTACGAGACCGGGCAGGAATACATGAGCAGGTATCAGGCAATTGACAAGAATGCCGACAGGTTTAACTGGGGTGAGAATTTTCGTCTAAAAGGTGTTGATTCAACAATTTACATATATGAGTTAAAGAAAGCTTTGTTGGAAATATCCATTATCCTTGGTCTGGATGATGATTCTAATCACTGGCAGGAAGGAATTGAAAAGATAAGAAGGTCTGTCCTTGGTAATATGTGGGATTCCAATGCAGGTATGTTCTTCGACGTTGATCCAATCAGCGGAAGAAAGACAGGTATAAAGGCTGCAGTCTGCTTCTATCCTTATTTTACGGATATAGTCCTGGAAGAGCATTTATCAGGTTTAAAAGAAAATCTTCTCGATCCCGGTAAATTCTGGACTGAGTATCCGGTTCCATCTTCAAGTGTTGATGACCCTATGTTCAGTGAGTACGGTGACTGGAAGGGGAAAAGACTGGTCTGTCCATGGAACGGCAGGGTATGGCCTATGACAAACAGTCACATTGCCGAAGCTTTAGCCGGATCAGCTATCATGTTTAATGATAAAGAGTTAAGGAAGAAAGCGGCTGAATTTATTACCAAATTTATAAAGATGATGTTCATTGAAAGTGATATGGAGAGACCAAACTGTTATGAGCACTATAATCCGCTTAACGGCAAGGCGTCTGTGTTCAGAGGTATTGATGACTATCAGCATTCCTGGGTGAACGATCTGATAATCAAGTATATCTGCGGTATTCGTCCTGGGAAAGATAAGATAATCATCGATCCTTTTCCTTTTGAGGTTGATAGTTTCAAAATTAGTAATCTTCAATTCAGAGATTTAGATATCACTGTAATGAGAAATATAGACAGATATTCAGTCCGGATTAAGTCTGAGATACATTCTGAGAAGCAGATAGGTGAAATAACGGAAATTATTGTATGATAATAAAATACATTGATTATTTAAATATTGGATGGTTAATGATCAATTATAGAAGACCAAGAATAAGAGCAACTTTAATATTAGTTATATTACTGTTAATATCGTGTATTGTTAAGGAGCCTGAAGAAGAGACACCATATATTATCCCTGTCGTCCTGGTGAAGTACTTTCCGGTAAAAGATAACATGATCGATATTGATGTAACAGGAGACTGGGGTGTTAGCCTTTCAAGGACAAGGGGAAAGGTGGACGGAAACACACTCGGAATTATCGCTGCGTTGGAAGAGGGATCGAGATACCATGGATACAAAGATCCATCGTCAAAGCCAAGCCTCGACTACAGGATAGTGAAAGAATATGAATTTCTTGAACCGTTACCCACGGTTAACAAGATGGGACACAAAGTTCCGATGACGGATTATAGGGCGATCATAAACAGAATAAACAGTAGGACTTTAGTTGAGGAAGACGGCGTTAAAGAAATCTGGATATGGGGATACCACGGCGGAACGGTTGATTTATGGGAATCTAATATGTCAGGTCCATATGGTGATATCAGCAACAGTGACAGGGATCCTGATGATCTGCCGGTTTATGAGAGCACTTATACTGTTTATCACTATAATTATCAGAGGGATGTCTCAGAGGCGGTAGAGAATCACATGCACCAGTTGGAGGCGGTGCTTAACCATATTGACGGCAGAGACGATACCTCTCAGGAGTATTGGAGAGACCTATTGTACTGGGGGAAATTCGTAGGTAGTGATAAGTCCCACAAAATCATTGAGCCCAGGGCAGGCTGGTCTCACTATCCGCCGAATGGAGAGAGAGATTATGACTGGGCAAATCAGGAATATGTATGGACAGATATCGAAAACTGGAATCCACAGGGTACGGGTGAGAAGATCAGGATAAATTCTGACAGATGGGGATCAAGCAGTCTCAAGTGGTTTATCTACTGGATGCAAAATCATCCGGGATTGAAAAACGGACTCGAGTATAAAGGAAGCAGATTAACTAACTGGTGGATGTTCATCGGTGATTTTGATAGCTCGATGAAATTAAATACCGGATTGACAGAAAAAAAATGAAATGATGTATACTGATTCGAAGAAAGGGTTCAAATTAGGATATATCCAGCCCGAAGGAAAACTTACTGAACAAGACCATACAAATCTTGAATGGCTAAAAAGTCTTGAAAACTTTGAGGCAGTTACCCTGCTATACTCTTCTGATTTTAATAGGAATTCTCTCAATAATATAGACATAATTTGGATAGACATTGTAAGTGAGGAGACTTATAACAATATCAGAGATAATTCCGAATTCGCCGATATAATAAGGGATTATTATGATTCAGGCGGGAAGCTATTTCTATCGAATTATGCTGCTTTTCTTCCTGAAATTGCCGGTATCGAGACAGTAAAACCTGCTATTCGTACCCTGGAAATCAGGGAATCGGGATATGGAAGAAAATATGGATTTCAAAGCTATAGGGGGCATCCTGTTTTCAAGGAACTCTTTGGTGGAACCTGCGTGATAGATAAGGATGTGGATACTATTGAAAATAGGATAGGATATTTTGACGGAAGTTCACCTGCAGAGGGGAAGGTGATCGGCGTAGAAAAAACATATGTTTATATACATCCACAAAACAAGATAATGATCGAGTATACCGGGAAGAACGCAAAGATCATTTCTGCGGGAGCATTTATTGACCTGGGGACTACAAATCTGAAAGATAAATCTCAAAAACAGCTGATTCTGAATATTTTTGACTATTTGTCGGGTAGTATAGACCAGGCAAAAACCTTCTGGGAAAAAGGATTTGAAAGTGTTTATCCTTTTAAGGTTGAAGGATTCAGTCTTTCAGAAAAAGTTAATTCCATGATCAGCACCGAAGCTAATTCAAGTCTTCTTCTGACAAAAGATAGAACTGAAGACTGTTTTCTTGATCTCGCGGGTAGAAGAATGATGCTTATTGCAAAGGAATCAGGCGGAATTCATGAAGTATGGTCATACCCTTTCAGAATTTTAAAAAATCTTGAAACCGGCATTATCATTGACAGTAAAGTTTTATGGTTAAATAAATTAGAGTCTTCTCTTGAAGTTAGACCTGAGTCAATAAAAAGAACTTATCAGCTGAAAGATAATATACTTGAGGAGATCACATTTGTTTCCATTGACAAACCGGGAGGTGTGACGCAATTCAGGCTTGAAAAGCCGGATAATTTAAGAATGATTATCAAGTTCAATACAGATTTGAGATTCATGTGGCCTTATGATAGCGGTGCGCTTGGAGATATTTTTTCTTCTGTTGATAAAAATACCGGGACAGTACATATCAGGGATGAATCAGGAGATTTTTATTGTATTTACGGAATAAGTACAAAATCGTTAGATATAATGTCCGGTAATTCGGATATTTATCTTCGGAATAATAATTTGGCTAGCAGAGGATCCTCAAATGAGTTTGCATCAACCGGATTCCTTTTTGAGCTGGGAGAGCAAAACGAATTTACGGCAAAATTTACCTTCTCAGGATCGAATACAGGAAAAGTGAGTGTCTATGAATGTTATAACAGTCTCCATAGTGATCCTTATAAAGAATACCTTGCTGCTGTCGAGCATTTCAGGGATTTGCTTAAAAGATTTACTGTAATAGAGTCCCCCGATGAGAATTTCAATTCCGGTTATAAATGGGCACTTATAGGAACAGATAAGTTTTTTGCGGAAACCCCCGGTGTGGGGTGCGGATTACTTGCCGGGATTGGAAATTCAGAGTCAGGTTGGGGAGGAGGCCATGAGGTAAGCGGAAGGCCGGGATATGCGTGGTATTTTGGCAGGGATGCCGCATGGTCGGGATTTGCAGTTAATAATTATGGACATTTCGAGATTGTAAAAGAACAACTGAAGCTATTCGAGAAGTATCAGGATATTTCAGGGAAAACCTATCATGAACTCTCTACTAGCGGTGTTGTTCATTACGATGCTGCAGATGCAACCCCCATGTATATAATGCTCACCGCTCATTATTTAAGATCATCAGGTGATATCGAGTTTATTGAGGATATTTGGCCATCGATAAAAAAGGCCATTGATTACATCTATTCTACAGACTTCAATGGCGACGGCCTTATAGAGAATTTCAGGGTGGGGCATGGATGGATTGAAGGAGGGCCGTTATACCCTCCTTTAACTACATTGTATCTTGCCGGTTTATGGGCTCAAACCCTTTGTGAAATATCCTATATGTCTGAAATACTGGGAAAAAGTAACCTCAGTCGAAAATACAATGAAGATCATGATGAAGTAAAGAGAATAATTCATGAGAAATTTTGGAACGAGGATTCTGAATTCTATAATTTCAGTTTAAATATTGATGGAACAACTGAGCCTGAAAAAACAGTAATGCCTGCCGTTCTGATGGATTTCAAACTTCTGCCATACAGAGATGTACAAAATATTCTCAATGAATTCGCAGGCAGCAGGTTCTCCGCGGATTGGGGTATAAGAATACTAAGAAACGATTCCAAGCATTATAATCCTGTCAGTTATCATTCCGGTACTGTCTGGCCATTGTATACTGGCTGGACTGCTCTGGCAGAATATAATTACGGCCGTTCCCAGACGGCATTTCGGCATGTTATGAATAACTTGAATGTCTACAAAGATTGGACACTTGGTTATGTTGAAGAAGTTCTCCATGGCGATATTTATATGAAACATGGAGTTTGCCCGCACCAATGCTGGTCGGAGACAAATATTCTATATCCTTTAATATCGGGTATGCTTGGATATGAACCGGATGCACCCAGAGGTAAAGCGCGAATTTCACCGAGATTACCTGCAGATTGGGATTTTACAGTAATTAATAACCTCTGGATAGGAGAATCAAGTTTCAGTTTCGAAATGCAAAGAAAAAAGAGAAAAATTGAATACATTTTTCAGCTCAACAAGGGGGAGAATGTCAATATTGAGTTATTTCCTGAAATATTATTGGGTATGAAAGTTAAAAAAGTAAAGATCAATGGAAAAAACATTGGCAGTCTAAAAAGATGTGATACAGGATTATCAGAACGGCCTGTTGAATTCCTATTATCTAAAAGATCTGTAATTAGTTTTGATTATTCGGGTGGGATAGCGGTCACGACTGAAAATATTCATCCATCACCCGGAGACAAAACAAAAGAAATAAAGGTGATTGACTACAGAATAACTGACAATACACTAATTATTGATGTCGAATGTTGTATGGCTGGTAATAATGAAATCATTGTTTTATTTAATAATTCTGAGATAATCGAAATATCCGGAGCTGTAATAACTAATCGTGATAGAAAAAAATATACTTTGAAGATTGCATCCGACACTCAGGTATACTCTAAAAAACAAGTGAAGTTAAATCTCAACAGCTGTTAATTATTCTATCAATTATTACGCCATTTAGAGAAAAAAGCCCACCTTATTAAAGAAAAATGATTTGGGATCGATAATCTGTCTAATGTGACGCAGGTCACATTTTAGCAGTCACTTTATTTTGAATATTGATTTTGACCATTCATAAAGTATATATTATTAATTATATAGGTTATTTGGATTCAATTATGCCGAAGAGAATTATTTATACATTCCTGCTTGTTTTATGTGGCCTGAACTTACCTTTATATTCCCAAACGCTCCCGTTTAAATCATATACTGTTGAAAACGGCCTTCCTCATGCTACGGTTTACTCCATAATACAGGATTCAAAGGGATTCCTCTGGCTGGGTACTCAGGGTGGTTTGTGCAGATTTGACGGCATGAATTTCGAGAATTTTTTTGTCAAAGAAGAAACAGGTAAAGGCTGGATATGGAAATGTTTTGAGGATAGCAGGGGTGTTCTCTGGTTTGGAACAAATTTCGGCGGATTGTTGAAGTATGAAAATAACACATGGTCTACATTCACTACTGATGACGGACTGCTGGATAATACAGTTAGGGCAATATTTGAAGCAAAGAATGGTGCTCTCTGGTTCGGAAACAGGACCGGTATCAGCATACTGGGAACAGATGGAGAGTGGAGGTCGATTACCAAAACAGATGGGCTGCCGGATGGCATCGTTAACGGAATAATGAATGATAGTGAAGGAAACTTTTGGATCTCGACTGATAAAGGTGTAAGCCGTTATGATGGAGAATCATTTACGAATTATAATACAGGTAACGGCTTACTTCACAATACAGTCTGGAATGTTTTCGAGGACAGTAATGGTGAAATCTGGGTGCTGAATAATGATGGAATATCTATTTATAATAAAGATAGATGGAGATCATATACCTTTAGCGACGGATTACCGGGAAGGGTGAGGCAGGTGCTGAAAACAGATGAAAACCAGTACTGGATTGCAACGAGACGAGGATTGGCAAACTTTGATGGAAACGAGTTCAAAGTATATTCAAATGATAACGGCCTTGCAGGGACGATCGTCCAATGTATTTATCAGGATAATGAAGGAAATATCTGGACAGGCCTCAGAGGTGGTATAAGCAGACTTTCTTCAGTTGCGGCTACGGTATCTTTTACAAAACAGGATGGACTTATTAATAATATTGTTACTTCAATAATAGAGGATAATTCAGGAAGTATCTATTTTTCCACAACAGAAGGTTTGAGCATGTATAATGGAAGGATATGGCAGAGTATTCAAAGAATCAACGGAGAAAGAATAAGAAATATAAGATGCAGTTTCAAAGACTCAAAAGGCAGCCTGTGGTTTGGATATTCCGGAGGAATTTTTAAATATAACGGCAGAAATTGGAAAAGGATTCAGATTGGCGGAGACGGTCTCAATATAATAAACGATATTGATGAAGATATAAATGGCGTTCTCTGGTTTGCTACCCGCGGAGGGATTGTTAAATATAACGGCAGAGAATTTACATTATTCAGAGAAGAAGACGGACTGGCGGATAATGTTGTAAGAGCTGTGCTCTTTGATAATGACGGAAATGTCTGGTGTGCTACGAGATCAGGTGTCAGCAAGTATGAAAACAGTACGTGGAAGACATTCACTACCGCTGACGGACTGCCAAGTAATAACACAAGTTCTATCTACATGGACAATGAGGATAACATTTGGATAGGAACAAGAAACGGTATAAGTAAGTACGATGGAAAAGGATTTACCAATTTCGGTATGAAGGATGGCCTTACCAGCAATATATGTTTATACGTTGTTCAGGATAATGGTCATTACTATATCGGTACGAATAACGGTCTTAACAAGTTTGACGGAAACAAGGTTATCAGGATTTATGGAGAGAAAGATGGTTTTCCTTCCTCGGTGATGAACCAGGAAAGTGTTTACCGGGATTCTGAGGGGAATTTATGGCTGGGAACAATCAACGGGGCTGTGAAATTCAATCCATCAAAAGAAAAACCATTGATGGAACCTCCGCCGGTGTATATTAAAACTGTTTCGGTTTTTCAAAAATTCATAGATACTGCTGTCATTTCGGAATTTGACTATAAACAGAATACTTTCAGATTCAGTTTTATCGGGATCAGCCATTCAGCCCCTGAGGATGTAAGTTACAGGTATAAACTTGAGGGGATATATGATGACTGGATCGATACTGATCAAGGTACGGTGGAAATTGCTCAGTTGCCGCCGGATAAATACACTTTTATGGTCCACGCTAGGAATGCGGATGGGATATGGAGTATTAAGCCTGCATTATATGAATTCGAGATCCTGCCGCCTTTCTGGGCCACCGTATGGTTCAGGTTTTTGGTTATCATAATGATTTTCGGATTAGTATATTTAAGGTTGTACTATCTGAAAAAGAGCAATATCGAACTTGAAGCTAAAATCAGTGAAAGGACAAAGGAATTAGAGTCAAAAATTACTGAGCTTAAAGAATCATCAAACAAAATAGAGACTCTTGAAGGTCTACTCCCTATCTGCTGCAACTGTAAGAAGATAAAGCTTGAAGGTAAAGATGGTGATATTCAGGATGACTGGATAGCTATCGAGGCATACCTGAAAAGCCGTACTGAAGCTGATTTTTCTCACGGAATTTGCCCCGATTGCAGGAAAGAACTGTATCCCGGTATTTAATCTGAATGTTTTATTATTGGATTTTTCCACTATTTATAGAAATAATACCCTGAATATTCTGAATTTTGTAATATCAGACTTTAACAAAATAATTATAAAAAAATCTTGTGTGTACAGGCTGAGCTTATTATATTAGACAAATAGGCAGTAAATGTCGTGTGAGGTATGGCTATGGCGACAATTCCCTCATTAAGCAGCCTTAATAATTTTGATTCTTATTTCAAGACAGTTACGAATAAGGAACAGAACAGTCTTGAAAAGCTCAAGACTGATAAAACTGCCCTTAACAGGAAAAGTGCGGTCTTATCTGATCTTAAGACCAAATTAAATACATTGAAGACAAGACTTCAGGGTTTTACTTCTGTCGGGGCAGAGGCCAAATTGGCTGCTAAATCTGCAGAATCCAGTGATGATTCTATTTTTACTGCAGAAGCTGATTCTACGGCAGTTACTGCAACCCATACTGTAAACATACAGCGAATAGCAAAAAACGATATTTTTGTATCTGATGTTTTTAAAGACACCAGCCGCAGCTTTTCTGTCAATAGCAATGGTGGGGATGACGATGACGATGACGATGATGATATAAGCGACACATCATCAGCAAAGAATTTTACAGTCCAGGTAGGATCAAGCGATGCAGTGGCGCTTTCAGTCGCAGTAAGTTCATCAGATACTAATGAGGTTGTTCTCGATAATATAGCTGAACAGATAAATCTTAAAGTAGATGATGTATCAGCAACAGTTATTTCAAATACACGAACGAAATCCAGATTGGTAATAACTTCGGATAATCCGGGATCAGATTACACTATTTCACTGAATGATACCGGATCATCGGATCTAGTTGAGACTCTTGGATTAACCGACAGCTCAAGATCATCTTCCACTAATACTAAAGCAGGATATATCACGGAAGATTCAGATGACCTTGACGCCCTTTTAACCGTTAACGGGATCGAGATCACTTCTTCCGACAACACTATTGATGATGTGATTTCAGGAGTAACTATCAATCTCAGGAAACCCGGCAGTAGTGATGAAACTCTGACCATCTCCAATAATGCAGATGCTATCAAGGTGCAGGTTGAGAGTTTTATAACTGAATATAATGACGTACTCAGTTACGTAAATACTAAAACAAGTGTAGATGTAGTAAATAATTCGCGCGGTGAGCTTGCTGGAGATTTCGCTTTCAGGAATCTGAAGATTGATCTGAGAACACAGATCAGTGAAGAAGTATCTGGATTAGATTCAGACAGTTATTCTCAAATCCAATCCCTGGGGATTTCGATAAGCAGCAGCGGAGCATTAACTCTTGATGACGAAGAGACACTTGAAGAAGCGATCGCCTCTGATGCTGATACAGTGGTAGATCTGTTTACATCGGAACTCGGTATTGCATCTAAGCTGATAAATACTATAGAGGCATTTACGCTGACCGGTACAACAATAGATAGGAACATATCGCTTGTAAATAACCAGATTCAGAATATTAACAGCCGGGAATCGAGTATTACTTCAAGGCTTAAGACAAGGGAGACTGCATTAAAGAAAAAATTCTCTGAGCTGGAAAAATCTCTGGCATTGCTGAATTCACAGCAGTCGATCCTCCAGAGATTCGGATTATCATTTAATAATATTTTTCAATCAAACAGTAATCAAAACACAAGATTTAATTATTTCAGTTTCTGATTTTATTAAAGCGGCGTTTTGAATTTTTGTTATTCAAATTAGTAATTAAACTCCATCTTTACTTATTGCACATCACCATAGTTCCAAATAAATAACTATTAATGAAACCTTAATAAAAAGGTTAAATATGATTTGCTGGAAATGCGGTAACAATAGAAATCTGCCCGAAAAGCCAGGCAGGTTGGATGTATGTCCGAAATGTCACAGTTTCCTGCATTGTTGCTATAACTGTAAATTCCACCAGAAAGGTGCCCATAATGACTGTAGGGAGAGTCAGGCGGAATTTGTACAGGATAAAGCTAACGCTAATTATTGCGGATATTTCTCTGTAAAGAAGACTGATGGGCCTGTTGAGGAGAGTAAAAAGCTGCTCTCAAAAGAAGAGGCAGAGAAAAAGTGGCAGGAAATGCTGAAAAAGAAATAGCGATTTTCTTAGGAATTGCACCTTTTTTTCAGGGGATCAATATAGCGGTACCATTTGTTCTAACTTCATATAATATATAACTTTTCATCCAATTTACCGTATTATAGCTTTATTAAGGATAAGTTGGAATATTATCATTCGATATTTTAAAGAGGATCCCAAATGAAGAAATACATTGAGGTTGGTTTAGGAAAGTTCATCTTTCTTGTTCTGATCATAATTTCAGTCGTCCCTGCATTTTCTCAGACAAAACGTGAAACTGTCGTTCTTGATCGGGAGATCATTAAGACTTACGATTTTAGTGATAACGGTTACCTTTCTGTTGATAACGTTAACGGCAGTATCTCGATCAGTTCATGGAACAAGAATCAGGTCGAAGTAGAAATAGTTGAGCGTAGGAGGGGTGATTATGAAGTAGAGATAGATTTCAGCTTCAGCAAGAACAGGCTGAGGATCAATACAAACATACCAAGAGGATCTTTCAGAAGAAGCGCATTGGTTAATTACAGGATCAAGGTACCTGAGAAAATAGAGATCATGGCTGAAACTACAAACGGTGGAGTAGAATTAGAGGGTATCATAGGGGATATCGAAGCTCAGTCAACTAACGGAAAAGTGACGATATATGATGTTGATGGTGATGTGGATGCAAGTACTACAAATGGTAATTTAGAGATAGAGGATGTTACCGGGTCAATAGATGCCTCGACAACAAACCAGTCAATCACAATCAGGGGGGCTGATAGCGAAGATATTTCTGCCACAACTACCAACGGTAGTATACGTGCTGACTTTGACTTGAAGGATAACGGGTACTATAGAATGCGAACAACTAACGGTTCAATAACCTTAACTGTACCTGAAGAAAGCAAAGTGGATGTGGATATCTCATGCAGATTGAGTAATTTTAGATCAGATTTTGATATTTCCGGCTTTAGCAGAAGAGGTGAGGACAGGTGGAACAGATATTCAACTAGAAGAATTCGAGGAAGAATAAACGGGGGTGGTGCCAGTCTTTCTGCCGGAACTACAAATGGCGGAGTGACATTAAGAGCAAAATAGGTATAACTTCATATTTATTCTGAAGACCGGCAGTAATATCTGCCGGTTTTTTTCATACCGGGTCGTGCAACAAAATATTATTGATTCCGTAAATACTTATGAATAAATAATTTCCACATTTTTTAGTAATAAAAAAGGAGTCAGCAGCATGTTAAGAAAAACAGGCAGGCAGCTCACTATGTGCTTTATTCTGATCGGAATAATTATGGTCGGTTCTCCATTGTTAGCTCAGTCAGGGAGAGAAAGAATAAAGCTTGATGGAACATTCGAGAAAACATATAAACTCGAAAACGGTGGAAGATTTTCAATTGATAATCATAACGGGGACA
>JANQEH010000299.1 GCA_028278455.1 bacterium | reverse complement strand
TGTCGGGATACACCTAACACTGAACAGTGAATGGGAGAACATAAAATGGGGGCCTCTAACAGATGTACCAAGCCTTGTTGACAAGAATGGACATTTCTTCCAGATGACCTGGCCTGATGCAGCACATCCGCCGGAAAAGGCTCTCGGGACTTCAAACTGGAAGATCGAAGAGATCGAAAAGGAATTAAGGGCTCAGATCGAAACAGCGATAAGACTCCTCCCGCGATGCAGCCATGCGACACCGCATATGGGATTTCATTCGATATCCTCAAGTATGTATAACCTTGTGTTCAGTCTAATTCGGGAATATAATATCGATGCAAATATCAGATATCTCCCTATAAGAAATGCCCCGCTTTTTACTGATGCCTTTACGGCGGAAGAGATGATATCAAGTGCCGTAAAAGTCCTGGAGAATCTTGGACCGGGCACATGGGAATTTGCAGATCATCCCGGAATGATCATAGAAGGTGTAGAAAACCACTGGCATATAGGGGCGGAAAATGATGCATATTACAGGGATGCGGTTACAAAAGCATTCACAAGCGAAAAAGTAATGGAAGTGATCAAAAGACGAAATATTAAGCTGATCGGATACAAAGACCTGAAATTCTGGCATTAGAATTTAATTATCCGTTTTACAGTGATCAGGACCTACCAAATGTTCTGAATTACTTAATGAAAACCTTTCCGTAATAATTTTTGTTATAAGATTTACATACCAGCAAACTAATATTAATCTGAAAAGGAAATCTTATGTCTAAAAATATACTTATTACCGGTGCGAGCAGCGGCTTCGGAAAAATGATAACAGAAACACTATTAAACAAAGGCCATACTGTTATCGCCTCAATGAGGGGTGTCGAAAGTAAAAATAAAACTTCTGCTGAAAGCCTTGACAATGCAGGAGCTCATATCGTAGAGATCGATGTAACAAGCAGTGAAAGCGTTGATACCGGCGTGAGATCCGCAATTGATAAAACAGGGAGTATAGATGTAGTTGTAAATAATGCCGGTGTAGGTGTTCTCGGCCTGCAGGAGGCATTTACGCCTGAAGACTGGCAGGGCCTCTTCGATATCAATGTTTTTGGTGTCCAGAGAGTGAACAGGGCCGTTCTTCCATCGATGAGGGAGAGAAACTCCGGCCTTCTGATATCTATCTCCAGCCTTCTTGGACGAATGACTATACCTTTTTACGGCCCATACAATGCATCAAAATGGGCACTCGAAGCGTTGGCAGAAAACTACCGTACAGAACTCTCCGGATTCGGGATTGATTCATGTATAGTAGAGCCGGGCGGATATCCCACAGAATTCATGGACAACCTGGTGAAACCCGGAGATAAAGACCGTCTTACAGAGTATGGTGAGTTTGCGGATGCACCTATGGGGTTTTTTGCCGGTTTCGAGCAGGCCTTAGCCTCAAACAAGGAACAGGATCCCCAGAATGTTGCAGATGTTGTAGCAGAATTGATCGATACACCTGCCGGGCAGCGTCCATTCCGCACTGTTGTTGATAAAATGGGAATGGGTGATCATATAAAAGGATATAACGAGCAGCTCGAGCAGATCACTTCCGGTATCTATAACGCATTCGGAATTGGAGATATGCTGAAATTGAAAGCACAATAACTGGTTCAAAAAATTCTTGAGAATGATCTTTAATTAGTTGAGTTTTAAATCGTTTTACCGGATTCAAATAGCTGATCCTAAACATTTTAGTTGTTTGAATGCATGATTTTTTTGAATATATTTTGTATTGACTATTGATCTTTTGCTGATGGATCTTACAGATGATTTTGAAGAAATACAATTTATATTCTACATGCACATGCCTACTGGTACTTGTTTTATTTATAATTATGCCCGGTTCTGCTTTTGCTCAAAAGCAATCTCTGCATTTCAGCAGAATTGGTCCCGAGGACGGCCTTTCGCAGGTAAGTATCACATCCATAGTCCAGGACCAAAAGGGCTTTATCTGGATCGGTACTCAGGATGGACTGAATAAGTACGATAGTTACAATATCAAAGTTTACAGAAATGAATCAGGAAATAACAGAAGTCTGAGTAATAATTACATTATATGCCTTCATATTGATAAGAATAATATACTCTGGATCGGTACCTATAACGGATTGCACCGGTATAATCATTTAACAGATGATTTTACAAGGGTATCGGGCGCCTGGAATGAGCCTGACAGCATAAACGTTACTACGATCAGAAATATTTTTGAAGATGATGAAGGGAAGCTCTGGCTTTCAACTCCTGACGGAATAGCTGTATACGACGCTAAAGATAACACTTACCGGTCTTTTATTTCAATGAAAGACCGATCTGCAGATTTAAGCAGTGAACAGATACGATTAATAATGGAGGACTCATTTGGCTACATTTGGATTGGTACCAACGATGGATTGAACAGATTTGATCCTAAAAGCGGATCGATTCGTAAATATAAGCATGAGCCTGATAATCCTGATAGTATCAGCGACAATTTGATAGTATGCCTTCTTGAGGACTCTCATAGGAATCTCTGGATCGGAACATCAGTAGGAGGACTGAATAAATACATTCGCTCTGAAGAATCATTTAAACACTTTCGTAATGATCGCAGCAATCACGGGAGCATCAGCGCTAATGGTGTCAGATCCCTATATGAAGATCCGGAAGGATATATCTGGATCGGAACATCTGACGGATTGAATATTTACGATCCGAATACCGGAGAATTTGCAGTATACAGAAATGAACCTGGATATCAATACAGCCTGAGCCAGAATACTATAGAGACAATTTTCCGGGACAATACAGGCACAATGTGGGTAGGGACACTGGGAAACGGTGTAAACATTTTTAATCCTTCCACAAGAGTATTCAGGCATTTCCGGCACAACCAGAATGATAAACAGAGTATAAGCGCAAACAGAGTCTATGCCGTTTATGAAGACAAATCCGGAATTACCTGGATCGGAACTCTTGATGGAGGCCTTGACAGGCTGAACAGGGAGACCGGGGAATTTAAGAATTATATAAATGATCCGGATGACAGCTCAAGTTTGAGTTCAAACAGGATCAATTATATTTACGAAGACTCAAAAAACAACTTGTGGGTAGGTACATTCTCCAATGGAGTATGTAGGCTTGACTATAATTCCGGAAAATTCAAAAATTACAGTAACATCCCCGGTGATCCCAACAGCCTGAGCAGAAACTTGATCCGGGGTATAGTCGAAGATCCGGACGGATACATCTGGATAGGCTCTTCAGGGAGAGGATTGAACAGGTTTGATCCTGAGACTGAAAGCTTTAAACTTTACGAATACAATAAGGACGATCCCGGGTCGATCAGCAGTAATTTTATCAGATCATTGTTTGTTGACAGCAAAGGGAGATTATGGATCGGTACTTACGGAAACGGACTCAATCTCTATGACTCATCCACGGAGACATTCACCCGTTACGTTCAGGATGAGAGCAAACCGAACACCATAAAAAGCCGCTATATCCGGTCGGTTTATGAGGACAGTGAGGGTAAGATCTGGCTTGGCACTGATAACGGGCTGTGTAAATATGATGAAGAATTAGATGCTTTCAGTCTATATACGATGAGTGACGGCCTTCCTAACAACGTGGTTTACGGAGTTTTGGAGGACAGGAGAAATAATCTGTGGTTGAGTACCAATAAAGGTTTGAGCAGGTTCACACCTACGACCGGTGAGTTTTTGAATTTTGATGTCCATGACGGTATACAGGGTGATGAATTCAATACCGGGGCTTTTTTCAAGAACAGAAGAGGGGAGATGTATTTCGGAGGCATGAACGGATTAATGCTATTTGATCCGGATGAGGTAGAGAAAGACCTGTCATTTCCCTCCGTCGTTTATACGGATCTTTTGATCTATAACATACCTGTTTCTTATAGAGTATCCGAAAAATTTACTAAACATATTTCTTATACAGATGTATTGATCTTTGATCACTTCGATGATATAATATCAATTGAATTTTCGGCCCTGAACTATGACCAGCCTAAAAAGACTAAATACCGCTATAAGCTCGAAGGATTCAACGAAAACTGGATCGAAACCAGCTACACCAACAGAAGAGCTACTTTTACAGATCTTGCCGATGGTGAATATATTCTGAAAGTTCAGGCCTCTAATGAACAGGGTGAATGGAGTGGAGCTGCTTTTGACATGAAAATAAAAATACTGCCTGCCTTCTGGGAGACAACCTGGTTCATTGGTTTGGTGATCATAGGGATAGCCGGTATTACGATCCTTATTGTCTACTGGAGAATTAAAGAACTGCGTATGAGAAATATTATTTTGGACCAGAATGTGAAAGAGCGCACACGTGAGCTGAAGCAGAAATCTGATGAACTTGAATCTAAGTCCATAGAGCTTGAAAAAAACTACAAAGAACTGCAAAAATCTATTGACCATATAAAAACGCTGGAAGGACTTCTGCCTATCTGTTCGAATTGTAAAAAGATACGGCTTAAAGACTCTCCCTCGACAGAGAAAAAAAGCTGGGTTCACATTGAAACATATATCTCAGACAGAACAAACGCTGATTTTTCACACGGTATTTGCCCGGAATGCATAAACAAGCTTTATCCCGGCTTAAGAAAGGATAGAGATCAATAGTTGTACCTTTCTCTGTTTTTACCTGGGAAAATACTTATCTATTCAGTTTACTTAGCAAAGGATCTTCCCTGACGGTCACAACATCTGAAAATTCTTTACCATTAACTGTCAGCCTGATTATATAATCACCCGGTTCAGCTTCTTCTCCTGTAAGCCAGCCTTTGCTGAAACCCGGTAACCTGTTGCTGCCGAAATTTCTTCTTGTCCATCCGAATTTCTCTATTAACTCATCGGTTAGAGTCAGCAGTCCCTCAATATTATTTCCCAGCGATTCAAGCCTGTCCAGATAGGGTTCAACTTCTTCACCTTTAATATATTTATGATGATCACGGTGCTGCTCGAGGATCCTTCGCGTACGGTTCCTGAAATTTCTGATCCTGCGCTCTTCAGGATCAAACCTCATATCCCATAAATATCTACTTATCCCTTTTCTAAAAGTTCGGGACCTTGAATACTTTTTATTACCCGTCAAATCCGATATTTCGATTTTCACTTCTGCTGTCTCATTGAGAAAGAAATTGATATTCAATCCTTCCGGACTGTTCTTTCCCTCGATATACAGATGTCCCATGCTGCCGCCTCGTCGTTTTTCGATCCATTTTATTCCTGCCCGGCTTTCAAACAGCCTGAAATCTTCATTCATGTCTGATGACCTGAACTGCTGCAGCGGCGTTATGTCATCCAATATCCAGATACCCCTGCCGTGTGTACCTGCAATAAGATCTCCATCCCGCGGATGAATTACAAGATCGTGGACTGCGACAGTCGGCATATTTTTATTCAGCCGGGACCATGTCTCACCCTTGTTTATTGAAAAGAAGACCGCAAATTCGGTCCCCGCAAAAAGCAGATTGGGATTTATTTTGTCTTCCCTGATAACATAGACGGGGTATCCTTCAGGAATATTTCCGCTTACTCTTATCCACGTTTCACCGAAATCCTCTGTTTTAAATATCCAAGGAGAGAACCGGTCGCTTCTGTGGCCGTCAAATGATACGTAAGCAGTTCCCGGATTAAAATGAGATGCCTCCACACGGCTCACCCATAAACCTTCAGGTATTCCGGTAAAGTTTACAGTAACATTCTCCCAGGTTGTCCCGTCATTTCGGGTTAACTGAATATTTCCGTCATCTGTCCCTATCCATACCAGTCCCGGACTTATTGAGGACGCCGAGACCGTAGTAATCGATCCGTAATTCTCAGCGCTCGTTACATCACTTGTAAGTCCGCCGGATTCACGCCTGGTCTTTTCGGGATCGTTCGTCGACAGGTCCGGGCTTATGATCTGCCACGAATCCCCCATATCAACCGACTTGAAAAGGTGATTCCCCCCGAAATAGAGTGTCCTGTGATCATGCGGTGAAATAACTATAGGGGTATTCCAATTAAATCTGAATGCACTGTTCCAGCCTTTCTCTTTCTGTAAGTCTTCGATCTCGGTGGTTATATATGCGTTATAATTCAGGATATTTCTCCGCGATGGTTTGATATACGAGCTTTCGCGCGTGTTAAAATTCATTCTGACTATCGATCCCCCCTGGTGGTCATAATAAAATATTTCGGGATTCTCAGGATCCGACTGAGAATAGAAACCGTCACCAGTACCGAATTTAAACCAGTGATCAGGCAGGATCGCCCTGTCTCTACTTCTCGACGGACCCCGCCAGGTCTGCCCATCCTGGAATCCCCCAATCACATTATAAGGCTCGTCCATATCAACGCTTACCGCGTACAGCTGGCCTATAAAGAGATTATTGAAAAGGATGTAATTTGAATGATCGTGTGTAAGAGCTATTCCCGCATCGTCGCCTATATAGAATCGGTCCCGGTTATTCGGATCCAGCCACATTGCATGATGATCACCATGTACGCCGTAAGGTGTGTCTCCTCTAAGATATATGTTTTCACCGAGATTATTGAAAGTCTTTCCGCCGTCTCTTGAAAACAGGAAACTGGCATCCAGACAATAGACCATTTTATCATCGAATGGATTAATGTAAATATGGCTGTAATAGAATGGCCTGAGGTTATGACGGTTCATGAATTTCCAGTTTTTCCCTCCATCTTCTGTCCTGTATATACCGCTTCCGGTAGATGAGAGGTCATAGAAATCAGGATTCGGTCCACCACCTTCCAATTCTCTCGGCGGCTGATATCCGTGTTCAACTATTGCCATAAGGACATCCGGGTTGCTTCGTGATATCGCAAGCCCGATCTTGCCGGTATTTCCTTCGGGAAATCCGCCGGTGAGTTCTGTAAAAGTCTTACCGCCGTCGGCAGTCTTGAATATCCCTCCGTTAGGCCCGCCGCTCAGAAACCTGTATGGAAACCTTATCCTCTCCCAGAAACTAACATAAATAACATCAGGATCCTCTGGATGCATAACCATGTCGACAGCTCCCGTCCTGCCATCCTGAGGCAGGCCGTTTTCGCTTCCCAGTAAAGTCCAGTTCTTGCCGCCGTCAACTGTCCTGTAAAGGCCTCGCTCATCATTGTATCCCCAGGTATGCCCAACTGCTGCAGCATATGCTATATCCGGATTAGCAGGATGAGTCAGAATTTTTCCTATAGTATGAGTATTTTTCAATCCCATATTCTTGAAGGTCCTACCGCCGTCAATAGACTTGTATATACCGTCTCCCCATGCGACGCTGTTCCGTGAGCACTCTTCTCCCGTACCCACCCATATTATATCCGGATCATTCCGGAAGACCGCAATATCGCCGATCGATGAGGAGCCATATTTGTCAAATATCGGCTCCCATGTCGTTCCGGCATTGGTGCTCTTCCACACACCGCCATTCCCTACTGCGCAGTAAACCGTACGGAAATCACCTTCTACCGCTTCAATATCCGAGATCCTTCCTCCCATGTTTGCCGGCCCTATATTGCGCCATTCAAGATCCTTAATAAGGATTTCCTCAAGAGTTTGGGAAATGGAGACGGTTGAAATTAAGAGCGATATTATTAAAATGAGCAGTTGAGAAATGAAACCGGTCTTGTATATTTTATCCATTTATATCTCCACTTTCTCAGTTTTGACCAATTTCAGTTAAAATAATAATAAAATCATTGGGAAACAATGTATCTGAATAAATAACTTTTTCAGGAATAAACGTAAATTGGGGTCAGAATATCAAATTTGATCTCTGAATTATAGAAACGTACATAATTTTATTGCAAAAACATTCAAAATAATGTACTTTCCCGGAGGAGGTATGGCAATTGGGGATCAACCTCATCAACGGGAATAAAAATATAATAAGTCTATAAGAAGTATACAATAAAATTGAATCAATAAAGAGTTGGGTTTAACTTTATCTTTCGGACTAATGGGCCTTTTGAAAAATGCTTGATAACAGATTATTGTGACCGATAGCAAAATTGGGATTTTCCACTTGCATCTCTTCATCTGCTTTTATTTATGCTGTGTATTTTTGAACCGTTAAAGCTGCTCTTTCCATTAACAGTCACATTTCATTATTAACAAGGAGAGTAATTATGAGAGAAGGTTACAAACATGATTTTCTGGGACCGGGTCATGAAGTTAAGCTTCCCAAACCCGGAATATCGCTTCAATCGGATATCCTCCAGCCTCCCGGGCTGCCGGAAGGTGAGGTGATAATTCCTTATATCAACTACTCACTGCTGATGAGCAAAAGCACCCGGCAGGCTTTGTACTCCGCTGCTAATGTCGATCTGGATAAGATGCAGCCTGTCCCGAGTAAAAAGGGCAGAAAGTGGTTTATCGACAGGAGAGTCGGAAGGAATAACCAGATCCCGAATTATCCTTACCAGGGAACACTCTGGGACAGGGGCCACCTCACAAGAAGGACAGCCGTAACCTGGGGTGACAGTGTAGATTTTGCCATCAAGGCAAGTAACGACAGCTGCGCATATACTAATGCATGCATACAGCACAAGCGATTCAACGAAGATGAATGGAGAGCTGTTGAATTACTTGTCTCAGAATTCAAGCTGGCAAAGAGACTGACAGTAATGACCGGACCTGTTTTTACAACCACCGACCGATTTTATATCAAGGAATTCGAGGATTATCCAGTCAGGATCCCTTCGGCATTCTGGAAAACCGTTTCTTATGTCGACAATAATAATAAACTAAATACATCGGGTTATATTTTCTTCCAGGATGTCCCGAGCGTTAAAAGCTCAAAAGCCCGGAAAAGGCTAAGGTTGAAGGATATGCAGGTAACGACCACTGAGCTCTCACTCTGGACCGGATTGGAGTTCGACCAGGTCCTGTTCGATTCCAATCCCCTGAAATTTTACAGCGGCCCGGAGAGCATCAGCACTAAGAAGCACAAAGCGCTCCTGACGAAGGATCCTGCTACACTCCAGCTGAACGCCGGCATCACAAGCGAGGATTCTATAAACAAGGCAAGGGAGAAATTTCCCCTGCAGGACTTCTATGACCTGATCGACGAGATCAGCTGGGTATAGGGCGAGCTTTACATCAAATCCCGGCAGTAACTGATGAAGCATACTGAGCAGATGACATTACTCTGACCTGTTTTGAAAAATGTATATATTGCCTGAAAACTAGTTTCAGTTCTTATGAATTTCACCCACCCAATGAAACAAAAGGCTTGACTTTGGCGTAGATAAGTTATATAGTTAGTTAGTCAAGTAATTAACCACATAACTTAACGGTCTTTTGAAATGGATTTATCGATCATTCATAACAGGTCAGATCAATTATGAAACCGGAATTCGATAACGAAAAATCGATCTACCTGCAGATAGCGGAAAGTATAGAGGATAATATCCTGCTGAATGTAATTGAAGAGGAGACGCAGGCACCTTCGACAAATCAGCTTGCCGTGATGTACCGGATCAATCCCGCAACCGCCGCCAAGGGGATCAACCTGCTTGTAAACGAGGGTGTCCTTTACAAAAAACGGGGTATAGGTATGTTCGTTTCAGAAGGGGCCGCAGAGATGATCAGAAAGAAAAGAAAGACCGCATTCAACGACAATTACGTTGTCCCACTGCTTGATGAGGCCTCAAACCTCGACATTTCAAAAGATGAAATAATAAAAATGATCAATAAATTAAGGGAAAAGTAAATGGAACATCAGGATTACATGCTGGAAGTGAAAGACCTTAGCAAATCTTACGGATCCATCGCCGCGCTTGAAGAAGCAAGCCTTAATTTTTCCGAGAAGAAGATCTACGGGCTGTTCGGCCGAAACGGAGCCGGCAAGACAACCCTGCTGAATATAATCACCTCCCGGATCTATGCCGACAATGGAAGTGTAAACTTTCTGGGTAAGGACATAACAAGGCATCCGGAGATCATTGCCGCGAACTGCTGCTACATGCCGGAAAAACATTATTTCCCACCGAAGTTCACGGTCAGGAAGTTGTTGTCAATCGGGAAAGCATCTTTCCCAAACTACAGCGAAGAATATGCCGGGAGGCTTTGCAGATATTTCAAGCTCCATACCGAGCAGAAATACAATGAGCTTTCACGCGGATATCAGTCTATTTTCAGGATAGTGCTCGGGATGGCGGCAAGGGCTCCCATAACGATCTTTGACGAACCGGTACTGGGGCTGGATGCAGTTGCGAGGGACAGGTTCTATACTGAACTTATTGAAGAATATACCAGGGAGCCGAGGTTATTCATTATATCGACTCACCTGATCGAAGAAGCTGCCGACCTGTTCAATGAGGCGATAATCATCAATAACGGAACTGTGATCCGCCAGGCGACCGTTGAAGAACTGCTCTCAAACGTTTTCTACGTTTCCGGCGGCTCTGCGAGCGTTGATGATTTCACAAAAGACAGAAAGGTAATAAGCACACAGATGGTCAATGAACTGAAGACCGCAGTCGTTGAAGGAAATATAAACGACGAAAAAAGAGCGCCCGGTGTGTGGTTCTCACCGATCACAATACAGAAACTTTTTATCCACCTGACAAAAGACTCAAGCGATTAGGAGACTCCGCATGAATTCAATAGTTTCGAATATAAAATACAAAATGAGTTATCAGACCGGCTGGGGGCTGATGGCGGTCGGGATCTATTTTCTGTGCATAGTTCTGACATTTTCTGCGCTGATCAAGTTTTCTGTGATCAACAGCTCTACGGGCAGCCTGGTCTATCGTCTCTGGGCGCTGATATTCACACACTTTGCATTTTCCCTCAGATTCAAGGAGGATTTCGATTTCATGCTTATAATGAGCAGCACCCGCCGTGATATCTACGTCGCGTTTCTATCGGTTGCAGTCGTTTCCAGCGTGGCGCTCAGTTTTCTGATAGTGATAGAGAAGGTGATTGTGGACTATCTTAATAGAGTATTAGGTTTCATGAATGCCACCGATCCTTTCCATTTCATTTCACCATACGCTTTGGAAAACATATTTCTACAGTTTATTTTCTTTCTGTCATTATGTATCTGCTGCGGGTTATTCGGATTGATGATGGGATCCCTTTTTTACCGCTTCGGGAAGAAATTCACCCTGGCGTTCTGGCTGCTGTTCT
>JANQEH010000285.1 GCA_028278455.1 bacterium | reverse complement strand
AATGGGAGCGGTGGCTGATTCAGCTCTATCAAGGGGAGGTTTTGTTACAGCAGTTATACCGAAATTCATGTATGACAGGGGATGGTGCCATACAAATCTGACTGAAGTGATCATCACCGATGACATTCAGCAAAGAACCTTCAAAATGCTGACAAAATCGGATGCATTCATAGTATTGCCGGGTGGAAGCGGAACTTTTCATGAGCTTCTCGAGGCTGTAACATGGAAAAGACTGGCGCTGCATACAAAACCTGTCATAATACTCAATGTTAATGCTTATTACGATCCGTTGATCGAACAGATGGAACGCAGTGTGGATGAAATGTTTATGGATAATGTTCACAGTCAGATGTGGAATGTTTGTGAAACCGTTGATGAAATAATAAAAGTACTTGATGATCCGCCTGAATGGAATGAAAATGCACTCGATTTTGCCAATATATAAAGTCAATTGAGTATGCTATTCTCTGAAGCATGGATGTGAGAAAATATATTTTGAATTATATAGCAAAATTTATTAACTTTAAGTTTACCAAAATTGAATTCAAACTAATTTACAAAGATAGAGGAAGACATGAAGGAATCTGAATTAATTAAAATGACAGTAAAGCAACTCCGTGATCTGGCTAAGGAAACGACTGATGCTGCCGGTGTAACAGCTATGAAAAAAGAACAATTGGTCGATCTGCTTGTAACTGAACGAGACGTTGAAGTTTCTCGTACGAAGAAGATCAGGAAAATAGACCTTACGAAAGAGCAGGCTAAAGCAGAGATCCTGAGATTGAAACAGAAGAAAGAAGAAATGGAAAAAGCTGGAGATATAAACAAGGACCAGTTGAAGAACCTTGTAAGGAGAGTTCGCAGCCTAAAAAGACTTCTCAGAAATGTTTCTTAGTTTTAAAGATCTTTTAAGTTTTTAAATCGTATAATTTAGAAGAATTATACATGAAGATGTTTTGAATGAATAATACTAAAGGAAGAAAAAGACAGCTTGTATTAATTTTTCTACTGTCTACCGGAATATTTACAAATTGCTCCCTGCAGACGATTACTGTTAAGGCAACGGGTGGAGTGATCGAAAACACCATCAATGCGTTCTATGCAGAATCCGACTATGAGCTGGCAAGAGAGGCAATTTCTCCGTTTATTCTTCAGTTAGAGGGATTGATAAGGATGGATCCCGGGAATTCCAACCTGATATTAAACGCATGTAAAGGATATTTCGGATATTCACTGGGTTTTGTAGAGGATGAAGATCCTGAAAGAGCGGGTGGTTTTTACCTGAGAGCAAGAGATTATGGGCTTAAACTCCTATCAGTCAACCCGTCAATAGTCAGTACAATAAAAAGTAATGATATTGATGGATTCCGGTTGGAGATCGGCAAGATGAAGAAAAAAGATCTGCCATTATTGTTCTGGACCGGAAATTCATGGGCCAGCTATATCAACCTGAACAGAACAGATATGGATGCTCTTGCAGACCAGTCATATGTTGATGTGCTGATGCAGAAAGTGCTCGAATTGGATGAAGAGTACTTCTTTGCGAGTTCTCATATGTATTTTGGCGTTGTTCTTGGAGAGCGAGGGATCGGAGGAGGAAACCTGGAGAAGTCTAAACAGCATTTTCAGAAATGCTTCGAGCTGACCGGAAGCAAATTCCTGCTTGCTTATGTTATGTATGCCCAATATTATGCGATCAATGCATTTGATGAGGAGGTGTTTGTCAGTTCGCTAAAGAAAGTTCTTGAAACCCCAGCGAGTGTCCTGCCGGAGTTTCAGCTCCTGAACGTGATCGCAAAGAAAAAAGCCGAATTCCTTCTGAAAAACAGAGACGAATATTTTTTTCAATAAAGGACAGTTGACATGAAGACTATCTTGTTCAAGATTATATTATCATGCTTGGTGGTTGCAATATTCTCTACTGCACTTGGTCATAAGGCAAAACACAATATCAGGTTTGCTTCAATTGCGATTAAGGGTACGACACCTATAAATGTAATGAATGAGCTTCGAAAAGAGGTTAAAGAAAAAACAAACGGTGATGTCGATATAAGGATATATGCGGGTAATCAGGGAGATGAATCTACAATTATCAGAAAGATAAGAACGGGAAGACTGCATAGTGCAGGCTTTACAGGCAGGGGACTTGGTGAGATTGCACCGGTGATGAGGGTAATGGAGCTTCCATTTCTGTTTAACAATTATGATGAAGTAGACTACATTGTAGATAAAATGTATGATACGTTTTCCGCCGCTTTCGAGGAAAACGGATATAAATTGATGGGGTGGACAGAGGTTGGTTTTGTTCATGTGTTTTCAAACAAACCAATAAGGTCGATTGACGATCTTAAGGGTGTTAAGATGTGGATGTGGGAGGGAGATCCCCTGGTTAAAAGCCTTTTCGAAGAACTCGATGTTGTTCCAACAGCGCTCGCAATAACTGATGTTTTGACCTCTCTCCAGACAGGCCTTATTGATGCGGTGTATTCATCGCCTTACGGGGCTATAGCAATGCAGTGGCATTTCAAAACAAAATATATGCTTGAAACCCCAATAACAAATGCTGCAGGAGCAGTAGTCATAGAAAAGAAGACATTTGACAAACTACCTGAAGAATACCAGCAGATACTTCTCGACAGTTTTAAGAGCTGGATGAGGGAGCTTGTTGTCCGGACACGCAATGACAATGAATCTGCAATTGAGACAATTAAAAAGCGGGGATTAGAGGTTATACCGGGAAATTCAGAAGATATTAAGAAGTTTAATGAAAGTTCTCTACGCGTTAGGGAAAAAATGGTAGGAGAACTGTATCCAAGATCAGTACTTGATGAAGTACTGCGTCATCTCGAAATTTTCCGCGCGAATAATAAATAATCCACCCTTTGATTGCTATGAAAGTCCTTCGATGGATAGACGAGAAGCTCTCTTTTGTAGAGAAATCACTGCTTGTGATATTTCTATGTCTGATGGTATCTCTTGCATCATTCCAGGTAATCCTCAGGAACATTTTTAATAATCCAATATTCTGGATAGATTCCTTACTCCGCCACCTTGTTCTTTTCGTGGGATTTATTGGCGGAGCTCAGGCAACAAGGATAAATAAACATATCAGCGTAGATATTCTGGCAAGGCTTCTGACAGATAAGAAAAAACTCATTGTCTCAGTAATAGTAAATCTCTTTGCCATTGTGATAACAGTGGTTCTGGCAAAAACTGCCTGGGGATTCGTGATGATCGAAAAGGAATTCGGTGAAGTGCTCAATTTTGGTTTGCAGATTTGGATCGTCCAGATCATTATTCCTTTTGGATTCGGCCTGATAGGGTTCAGGTTCTTTTATCATTTTTGTGATTCGATCAGCAAACTGATAAAGGAGGAGGTAGGGGAATAATGGACTTGCTGATAATACTGATAGTTATTCTTTTTGCTCTTTTCGGAGCGCCTCTGTTTTTGATCTTCGGTTCGCTGACTATCATATTTTATGTCCTCAGTGACCTTCCATTGTCAGGCTTATTTGTTGAATTATACCAGATTGCAAGTATGCCGACTTTATTGGCTATCCCACTGTTTACTTTCGCTGGTTATCTATTAGCAAAAAGCAAGACGCCTCAGAGGATAATCGATCTCTCCTCGGCTCTTCTGGGTTGGCTTCCGGGAGGATTGGCGATTATAGCTCTTTTTGCCTGTGCATTTTTTACTGCATTTACCGGAGCATCAGGTGTTACAATAATTGCGCTCGGAGGTCTATTGTATCCAATGCTCCTTAAGGAGAGATACCCTGAAAGATTTTCTCTGGGACTATTAACATCTTCTGGAAGCCTTGGACTTTTATTTGCCCCGAGTCTTGCGATAATTTTGTACGGGATGGTTGCACGAACTGATATTGACAACCTGTTTCTCGCAGGAATTATGCCCGGTATGCTCCTGATCATTATGCTGAGTATATATAGTATCTTTAAAAATAAAACCAATCTAAAAAGAATTCCATTTTCTTTCAAGCGGTTGTTGAGAACATTGAAGGCTGCCGGATGGGAGATACCGATGCCGTTTATAATTTTGATCGGTATTTACGGCGGCTTCTTTACGGCTACAGATGCTGCAGCAATTCTCGCTTTATATGTACTGATTATAGAAGTTTTTATTTACCGGGACATTAGCCTTTTTAAAGATGTTCCGAAGATTATGGTGGAGAGTATGGTGTTGGTGGGAAGTATTCTGCTGATACTTGGACTGGCATTAAGCTTCACTAGTTATCTGACTGATGAACAGGTTCCGGAGAGGATACTCGAAACGATGCAAACATTCATTACAAGCAAAGCAATGTTCCTCGTTGTTCTGAATATTTTCCTCTTGATAGTTGGTTTTTTAATGGATATATTCTCAGCAATATTCGTGGTTGTACCCTTAATTTTGCCGATAGCTGTTTCTTATGGTATCGACCCGGTTCATCTAGGTATAATTTTCCTGACAAATCTTGAGATCGGTTATTCTACACCACCGGTAGGGCTTAACCTGTTCATTGCAAGCTTCAGATTCGAACAGCCTATTATAAAGCTTTACAGGGCGGCTGTGCCCTTTCTGATAATTCTGGTGATCGCATTGATCATCATTACCTATGTGCCCGACCTGAGTCTTTTTCTGGTTAGATTATTCGGGCGTTAAACTTTTGAAGTTGAGGTATTTATGGATATTGCAGCTCTAATTTTCGGATTGATCATTGGTTTGATTCCCGGAGTGTTTTTAGGCTCAAAATGGTGTCAAAACAAAGTTGATAACAGGAAGAAAGAACTCAGGGCTAAGAAAAAATCGAGGCAAAGGAAGATACTCGAGCACATGAGGATCGAGGTTAAGAATAATACTATCCGAATGAAAAAAGAAGAGAAGCGCCTTGCTCTCTCCAAGGAATTGTCAGTAATGGAGCTTCTATTCAAGAATTATAAAAAACGCCTATATAAAGTAGCGGATAAGGAACTTTTAAGTAATCTCCAGGATTTTTATCAGGATCTTAACCAGATGAATTCTTTAAACCAGACTTTTATTGACTTGCTCAGCAAAGGATTTTCCGGAAGCAATCTTAATGAGAGTGCGTTGATCGATATAAAGAATTCGTTTGCAGGGGTGATTCTCGGCTTTATCCAGGTCAATATCGAAAAAGGCTCAAACCTTGTTACCTACATAGAAAATACTATTGATAAAACTTGATATAGATATTATTATTTATTTTTCATTCCTTTATTTCTGTATCGGGAAAAAACGCCCCCCAGGCAAACCAGTAAGAAATATATGAAAAAGGTACCTGGAGTTTTTCACCCAGCCTTAGTCCGCTGACTGCCATACCCGTTATATCCCATTTGTTTCCCTCATTATCTTCCATTATAATCGGCAGTTGATCAGCAATTTCGGTAAAAGTAAGGATTGTTCCGTCAGATAAAGTTCTGTAAAACGCAACCGCAAAATTATTTTCGGCACTGCCGGCGGCAACAACAGGTTTATTTGAAATACTCTCATTAAAAACAGCAATATTTCCCTCAAAAACATTCAAAGGATAAGCTTTTGCCGATAAATTTATTTTTATTCCGAGAATCCGTTCTTTTCTAGGCAGCCTGCCATCATCATTTGTTAAACTGAATAGCAGCAAACCATGATTGGTTCTGTAGTCCCCGTAGGGATAAAAATAGTTCGAATAAATTCCCTGGTCGGTTGATATTACCTCTGAATTTGGATACATTTGTCTCCAGGTACGCCAGGTTGTTTCAATCACCTGGTATTGCATGGCATTCAAACCGCTAAGTTGACCGTTTACTGAGGTACCAAGCATCTGAGACCAATTACTGTCAGTCTTCCTGTCGTAAGGGATCAGATTGTTATTATGAAGATATCCGGAAACACCAAAAGTTGTAACTTCACCTTTGATCTCCCTGTTCCATGCCAAAGCGGATCCGGTAAGAGGACAATAGGTTAAAGAGTAATAATGGCCGTCAATTTTATCGTTAGCGATCTCATGAAGGTCAAGTATAAGATGAGGGTAGGCCCTTGCTTTTCCATCCAATACAATACCTGCTACCAGGGAATTTTCTGATAAAAAATCTACTTGATCAGCATTTACTACATTTGGATTATCTATTGCGGGGATTCCATCTTTACCAACTCCGCCGCTAACAACTGGGCTGATCTCCCATTCAGTGAATTCATCGATGCTTTTATCATTATTGTCATCATTCCCTGTTACTGTTGTAAGATTATCGCTGCAGCCGAATAATAGAATAAAGACTAATAACACTATAATTGGTTTAATTGAAATATACATGGTATTTCCTTTCTATTTCAGATCTATCAGGCCCTGAGATGCACTGCTTTTCAGGTTATAAAATATTGACAATGTAACCTTATAACTTGTAGTTAACTGTAAACCGTTCAAATCACGATATATTGGTAAATGTCCTGAAATGCTGGTTGAAAGACTTTCATTGAGTTTAATATTCAATCCGAGGATCAAGTTTAACCAGTGACCACCTGTATTTGGTACAGTGGAATTATTTACTCTGAAAGAACTACTGTATCTATATCTTATCATCATTGATGGTCTAAAAAATATGTCTGTTCCATATGTGGTTCCGGCGGTTAAAGTCAGCTCATTCCCAAATTTAAATCCACGCCAGTTCTCAGTTGGTATCCTATAAGATAGATTAAAAAAAGAATTGAGCCTCGTAACCGGTAGAAAGCCTTGCTGGAAATAACCCCATAAAACCGTATCCCAGGTTCCTGAACCTGGTTGAATATCTTCGTTTAGTATGATCCCCTGATGTTCAATTCTGTCTTTTCCCAGCGGTATCTTGGGCCCGGCACCTACTGCAAAAGATCTCTGACCGCTAATTGAAAGGGGAATTATCGTATATTTCAGAAGAATGATAAGGTCACCGGGACCTCTGGTTCGAACCAGATCGGCTGTCCTGCGTTCCTGAATTACATAAGAACCCAGGGCCGATAACGAGAACTTGCCAGTCAAACCATATCCCGCCTCGAACATTACGGAACGCGTATTCCGCTTTCTGGAATTGACGATATCGAATGATGAATTTCCAAGATAATTGTCTTTAAGCTCGTTTTGATCATACGTAAAGACAAACTGCCAGATGCCCTTTTCAGTTGCAGGTAGTTGGAGAGAACTTAATAATGGTGTGCCTGCCGTACAGCAGGCCTGAGGATATACATTACCGGAAGCAGTAAGGCAAATCAATAAAAGAAACAGCGGGATAAACCGTTTCATAATATGACTTTCAATTTCTGATTGCAAACTTATAATTTACAACAAGGGAGAATCCGTAATAATTCCCGCGATGGTATTAAACTACTGGCTTTTGATTGATCTCTTTCAACAATGTTTCCAGTTCTTCCGGATTGCCGGTTGGGGCTGAACAACTGTTACCCGAGCACACAAATGCAGCGGATTTTCCCGACAGATTTCTGGATAAGACTTTCTCCTTCAGAGAGAATGGCAGCCTGTCAATGCCTTCACTTCCCGGTTCAATCGTATATACTTCCATGAAAGGCATATAGTTATTTATACATGATTTATAAAGCTCACTTACTGAGAGATCATTGCTGTTTCCAATAATAACTATTTGGGGTGGGGGATTTATATGAAGAAAGAGGGATATACCATATGCGCTCACAAAAGAACCGTTATTTCCTATATTTCCAGCATAACATTTCAGCGCCCTTTCTGCAGAGTCTCGATACTTCTTTATCCCGGAAAGTGTGTAAAGCCTGTTAAGAGAACGAATGGCTATCGCATTAGAAGAAGATGAGGGTATATCCTCATAAGGTTTCTGTTGAATAGCAAGAACTCCCTCAGTATTGCTGTCTATAGCTCGGTCAAAAAAACCACCATTGCTTTTATCTTCATACTTATCTATTATCTGATCAATTACCTGGCGGGCAAGATCGTAATAAAACGGATCAGAGGTAACCTCAAAACCATCTAGCAAAGCATTGACCATCCATACCTGATCAGAAAGTAATCCGTATATTCCGGATTTACCTGATTTATATGTATGTGCAAATCCCTTTGAGCTGTCATACATCTTATCAATGATCATATCAATGGTTTTTTTGAAAAAATCATATATTTCCGTATTTCCTGAAAGTTTAAAAGCCAGAGCATAAGAGGTTAGCATCATACCATTATAAGAAGCAAAAATCGTCTTGTCAATGTAAGGTGCATTACGAGTGTATCGTTTATCCAGGAGTTTTTTATTTGCATTCTTTATTATTTCTTCTGTATCTGATTCGCTTTTCCCGGTTTCTTTCGCTATCATGTTGATCTTCCTAACCGAGTAAAGTACATTCCGGTCAGTAGTACCATGCAGATCACAGGGTGATTCGGAGATGCCGTAATGTTCGAAAAACACAGCCTGTTCTTCGGAAGTCAGTATGTTTTCAAGCTCATCTTTTCTCCAGGTGAAATAGTCTCCGTCATCTTCAAGCGTAATATCAGCATCCTGATGTGCAAAAAATCCTCCTGATTCAATGTCGGTCATATCCCGTTTAAACCAGTCAAGTATTCCTACAACTATGGATCTATATCTTTCTTTGCCGGTAATACTGTGTAATTCCAAATAATTTCGCAGCATTTCTGCGTTATCTGTGGTCATTTTTTCAAAATGGGGTACATGCCAGTACTGATCCACTGAATATCTGTGAAAACCACCGCCTACATGATCATAGATTCCGCCGGAAGCCATTTTATCCATGGTTGTTTGCACCATCTCAAGAAGCTTCGGATCTTTTGTTATATAGTAATAAAGCGTCAGCAGTCCGAATGCGCTTGAATTAGGGAATTTAGGAGCTGTTCCGATTCCTCCGTAAACAGGATCGTAATTCTGTTCTATGCTGAGAATTATCTGCTGTACAAGGTCGGTGCTTATTATAGAAGGATTATTTCTTGAATTTTCGTGTTCCTGAATTTTTGTGAATATATCACGTGAACTGCTGAAAACATCCTCCTTCCTGATCCGGTACATCTCGCTGATTCTTTTCAGGAGGTTATTAAATCCAGGTCTGCCGTTTGTATCGACCGGTGGAAAATAGGTACCCCCGAAGAAGAGTTTTCCTTCATATGTCAGGAAACAGGTCAATGGCCATCCGCCTCCGCCTCCAGTTGCCTGCACGAAAGTCTGATACCTTCTGTCAACATCAGGACGTTCATCCCTGTCTACTTTGACCGCGATGAAATTCTCATTGATCAGTTCTGCCGTTTCCCTGCTTTCATAGGATTCCCTGTCCATAACATGACACCAGTGGCACCATACAGCTCCGATATCAAGAAGGATTGGTTTGTCCAGTTCTCTGGCCAGATCAAATATATTCTCGCTCCATTCCTGCCAGTTAACCGGCTGGTCAGCTGCAGTCTGGAGGTAAGAACTGGCCGCATTATGAAGTTCGTTTTTAAGCACTGTAATATCTTTCACATCATGCATAGATTTCCCTCGTGACAATATATAGGATTTGTATTTGTACCGATGCAGATAATAACAAAATACTGACTAATAAGGTTTCAGAGAAACAAATACTGTTTATGGAGTGGTAATATATTCAGATAATGAATAAGGGAGAAATCAGGATAAAATATCAACTTTACCCGATCTTACTTGTCTGATGATCTTTGACGCTTTAGCCCCGATCTCTATAGGTGTGGATTTGGCAACCTGAGCATTTTTCAAAAAGAGTTCCTTAGCCGATTTCACATCGGCCCGGCTTATGGCTTTTCTCTGTATGTCGTTTGTCAGTCTCAGGCTCATATTAGGTTTTACTGGTCTGCCTGAGTGCAGCATTCTAAGTCCGCCGGTGATTGCCATAAATATACCCCTTTGTTTAGGTTTGGCAGTTCTGTAATAAAAATCTATATGCAATGTATGCTTTTTAAAAAAAGGCAGCTTTTAGCTGCCTTTAGAGAGGATCATGGCATTTGGCTTTCCCTCTTATATTTGCCTTTAACCTCTCATAATTTCAATTACTCACTTCCATGTGGGTTATTGATTAATAAGCGACCTGCTTATCATCGTTGATAAGACCGGGGAAGCAGGACCCTGAGATCCTGCTATACCGGCCCCAAGTCACTTATTGCCATAAAACTCACAAAAGAGCTAAAAAACTTGAATAGACAATATTCTTCCTAATCCTGATATCGACACTTATGGATAAAACTTTAGCTTTTTTCTGTTTTTTTTTGAGAATAATGAAAAAAGTTTTACAGATGTCTAAGATAAACAGGGATTATGTGTTAAGATTTCTCGACAAAGCTTGAAATGCCCTTGCCACTGTAATGAAAATAGAAGCAGTTGTATAGTAATAATAGTGAATAGATTTATCAATACTATTCCTGTGCGGCAAGCTTTGAGATTCTATCACGGAGCTGGGGAAGGATGTAAATATTACTGAGATCAAGCTTTCCAAGCTCGGAGGCAATCTGCCTGATCTTTTGTTCTTCGCTAAGTCTCTTGTTCACGAGCAGGAGCTGTTCT